>NZ_JBHVBL010000018.1:0-80325 GCF_042668165.1 Arthrobacter sp. NPDC057388 | reverse complement strand
GCCGGAAGGCTGCGGGCCCTGCCTTTTTCTTAAGCCTTTCCGGTGCGGCCTACTTCTTGACGGCCACCAGCAGCCCGTCCCCGGTGGGGAGCATGGCGGACGCCAGCCGGTCGTCGTCGCGCACGGCCTTGCCCACCTGGCGCAGCACAACGGTGGTGGCATCCCGCGCCGCGGGATTGGACACGCGGTCCTTGTCCAGCGCGTCATTGACGATCAGCAGGCCGCCTCTCTTGAGCAGTCGCACGGCCTGCTCCACGTAACGCGGAAAGTTGGGCTTGTCCCCGTCGATGAAAACGAGGTCGTAGGCCGCATCGGTGAGCCTCGGCAGGACATCGCCGGCACGGCCGGAGATGGTCCTGGTGCGGTTCGCCGGACTCCCGGCCTCCTGGAACGCCTCCCGCGCCGCCTTCAGGTGCTCCACGTCCACGTCAATGGTGGTGAGCACGGCCTGCGGGCCGAGGCCGCGGAGCAGGCAGACGCCCGAAACGCCGGCGCCGGTGCCGATCTCGACGGCGGTCTGCGCCTTCGAAGCCGCCGCCAGCACAGTCAGCACGGCGCCCACGCCACGGCCGATAGGCGTGACGCCCAGCTCAAACGAACGTTCCCGGGCGCGCAACAGGACCTCATCCTCGGCAGGCAGATCTTCTGCATAGGACCAGCTCGTGGACTTGTCGGCGCTCATGGGTTTCGCTTTCTGGGCGGCAGGGGGAATGTCCTTACAGCGTACTTGGTTGGGCGGCGCCCAAGCGGCAAGTGACAGCGGGGGTGCCTGTGATGGCGGATACTGTCGGCCCGCCCCGGGGACGGGGAGGTAATTTTTTTGAATGCAGGGAGGGAATTCCGGCGCCTGGTGTTGCGCTTTCAGCAAAGCGGGGCTCCGCGGTCAGGAAATTCCCAGCCAACTTTGACATGATAATAATCCGCTCATCCAAGTGGTGATCGGCGCCGAACCAATGATGTAAAGCACGTCAGGCGTTATTACATCCACGAGGGGAGTGGACGATGTCAGCATCCGTTGCGGCACCTGTCCCTGCAACTGAACAGCAAGCCGCCGAGTGGGCTGTGCCCACGTGGGAAGAAGTGGTCACCAACCACTCCGCAAAGGTGTACCGGCTCGCTTACCGGCTCACCGGCAACAAGTATGACGCCGAGGACCTCACCCAGGAGGTGTTTGTCCGCGTCTTCCGTTCCCTGGAGAACTTCAAGCCCGGAACCCTGGACGGCTGGCTGCACCGGATCACCACCAACCTCTTCCTGGACCAGGCCCGGCGCAAGAGCCGGATCCGCTTTGACGCGCTGGCGGAGGACGCCGAATCACGGCTGCCCGGGCGGGAACCCGGCCCGGAGCAGAGCTTCGAACTGAACAACCTGGACCTGGACGTGCAGGCCGCCCTCGAGGAACTTCCGCCGGACTTCCGTGCCGCCGTCGTCCTCTGCGACCTCGAGGGGCTGTCGTACGACGAAGTCGCCGAGGCCCTTGGCGTGAAGCTGGGCACGGTGCGGTCACGCATCCACCGGGGCCGCACGATGCTCCGTGAAAAGCTCGCCCACCGGGACCCGCGCCCGCAGCAGGCGCGCAAGCCGCGGCTGAAGATGCCCCGCATCGCCGGCGTTCTCTGATCGGCGACATGCATCAGCTACATCGCTTGCTGGAGGGGCTCAGGAAGAAGGCAGGGATCCCGCTGCTTGCGGGCGGACGGCACCCGCAGACAACGGACCATATCCGTGCGTGCGCCGAATGCACCAGCGCCCTGCACCGGCAGCGCCAGTACATCGAACGGCTCCGCACGGCCGCCGTCCCGGCGGCCAGTGACGAACTGACAGCGCGGCTGCTGCTGCGCACCCAGCAACTGGCCATGGCGCCCGTCCCCGTGTCCCGGCCGAGCCGGATGCGGCTGGCAGGGCTTGCAGGCGGGGTTGCCGTGGTGGCGGCAGGCGCGGTGGCGGCCGGAGCCTACACGGTTGCCGGTGAACCCCGGCAGTACGCAGGCGGCACCGCCTCGCTCTACGGCCAGTCCGGCTATACGACCGGCACCAGTCCGGACGGAACAGACAGCCGCCTTGCCGCACTGCGTTCCTCGGGCTGGACCTGCCCGGAGCTGCGGGCCATGGGCTTCCGCCTGGTTTCCGCCAGCACCACGGTCCTGGCCGGCCAGCCCACGGTTGAACTGCGCCTCACGGACGGGCAGCACACGGCACGGATCCTGGAGCAGCACCAGGGAGCACCGGTGGCTCCCTGGCCGGTAAACCCCCTGACAGGCCACCCGGCGGGAAGCGACGGGTACGTTGCCGCTGACATGCCGGGAACGACGGCGGGCGGCCGGGTCTGGGTCAAGGCGGGGACTCCATGGAGCGCGATCTACCAGACCCCGCGGAGCACCTTCACCTACGTGTCGGACCTGCCCGCCACCGCGGCTGATGATGCCGTGGCGATGCTCGCGGCTCCCGGCGCCGCTGCGGGTCCGGGCCTGTCAGCGGGGACGGAAGCGGTCTCGGGCACCGGCGCCGACGGGCAGCCGGCGCAGGAAAGCGCCGTGGACCGGGTGGAGCGCGGCCTGCGCAAAATTGCCCGCACATTGGGGCTTTGAGACGGCTCCCTGCCCCGGCAGCACGCCCCGCCGGGGTGCTGGCCGGGTCGGAATCGTCACTGCCTCCCCGGAAAGGGTAATCTTCCTAAAGTGTTTGGAATCAACGGCCCGGAGTTTATTCTTCTGCTGCTCATCGGCATCCTGGTGATCGGCCCCCAAAGGCTGCCCGAATACACCCAGAAGCTGGCAAACCTGGTCCGCGAAGTGCGGCGGATGGCCTCCGGCGCCCGGGAGCAGATCAAGGAAGAAGTCGGCATCGACATCGATGAGGTCGACTGGAAGAAGTACGATCCCCGCCAGTACGATCCGCGGCGCATCATCAAGGAAGCGCTCCTTGAGGACGACACCAAGCCGGTCAGCGCCGGCGGCCCGGCGGCGGTGGCAGCAGCGGCGTCCGCCACCGCTTCCCACTCCGAGGAACGGCCGGCACGCATCATCGAGCAGCTGCCCTACGGTGAGGCAGCCCCGTTCGATTCCGAGGCCACTTAACCCAGGCTCAATTAGCGGGGCTGGACGTCCAGCTTCATCCCGGCCAGGCCGCGCGGCCTGGCCGCGAGTTTCCCGGCGATGCCGGACAGAGCCGCCGCGGCGGGCGTTTCCGGGCCGCCCAGGACGATCGGCGTTCCTGAGTCGCCGCCTTCCCGGAGGAGGATGTCCAGCGGAATCTGGCCCAGCAGCGGCACATCGGTGCCGGTCGAGGCGCTGAGCCTCTCGGCGAGCACCTCCCCGCCGCCGGTGCCAAACAGGTCCATCCGGCCGCCGTCGGGCATTTCCAGGAAGGACATGTTCTCGATGACCCCGGCCACCGTCTGCCCGGTCTGGGTGGCGATGGCGCCGGCACGCTCCGCGACGTCGGCCGCGGCGGCCTGGGGAGTGGTGACCACCAGGATCTCGGCCTTGGGCAGCAGCTGCGCCACCGAGATGGCAATGTCCCCGGTGCCCGGCGGGAGGTCCAGGAACAGGGCGTCGAGGTCGCCGAAGTAAACGTCGGTGAGGAACTGCTCCAGCGCGCGGTGCAGCATGGGCCCGCGCCAGGCAACGGGCTGGTTGCCGGTGACGAACATGCCGATGGAAATGACCTTCACCCCGTAAGCCACCGGCGGCAGGATCATGTCGTCAACGCGCGTGGGGGCCTGGGTGATCCCCATCAGCGCCGGCACCGAGAAACCGTACACGTCCGCGTCCACGATGCCCACGCGCAGCCCCTGTGCCGCGAGGGAACAGGCGAGGTTGACGGTCACCGAGGACTTTCCCACCCCGCCCTTGCCGCTGGCCACTGCAAAGACCTTGGTGAGGGATCCCGGCTCATTAAACGGGATGCCGCGCTTGCCGCCCGGGCCGCGCAGTTGCTCCTTCAGCGCGTCGCGCTGCGCCTGCGTCATGACCTTCAGGTCGACCTCGACGCCGGTTACACCGGGAACGCCCAGCAGCGCCGCCTCGGAGTCCCTGGTGATGGTGTCGCGCAGGGGGCAGCCGGCGATGGTGAGCAGCACTGCCAGGCGGACGGTCCCGTCATCGGCGATTTCCACTGAATCAACCATGCCCAGTTCGGTGATGGGGCGCCGCAGCTCAGGATCGATGACGGTTTCCAGGGCAGCATTGACTGCCTGGAGGAGGGTGGTGCTCATGCCGTGGTGCTCAGCTTTCGGGAGTGGTGGGTCGGTGGGCCGCCCGGCCCTGCCGCGTTTTTTCGGACTTGACCTTTGGGATCTGCTGGGTGCGGGGATTGCGTTGCCGTTCCCGCTTCTCCTTCAGCTTTTCCCGGACCAGTTCGCGCGGCGATTCATGGCTTCCGGGCCCGGTGGGCTCATGCGTGCGGAGCTCCTCCTGGGCTTCCAGCAGGTCTTCGAGCAGGCTGCGCAGTTCCGCCCGGACGTAGTCGCGGGTGGCCACTTCACGCAGTGCGATCCGCAGCGAGGCGAGTTCCCGGGTGAGGTACTCGGTGTCGGACAGGTTGCGCTCGGCCCGCTGCCTGTCCTGCTGCAGCGACACGCGGTCGCGGTCGTCCTGGCGGTTCTGTGCGAGCAGCAGCAGCGGCGCGGCGTAGGAGGCCTGCAGGGACAGCATGAGGGTCAGGAGTGTGAACCCGAGTTCGACCTTGTCGAACTGCCACTGCGTGGGCGCAAACGTGTTCCAAGCCAGCCAGAACGCACAGAACACGGTCATGTAGAGCAGGAACTGCGGCGTGCCCATGAAGCGGGCAAAGCCCTCGGTCGCATGGCCGAACGCGTCAGGGTTCGGCGAGAGCTTCGGAAGGATGCGCTGGCGGCCGCTCAGCGGGGTATCCAGGCTGCCCTGGGTCGCCGGCTTTCCGCCCTGGCGTGTTCCCTTTGCCGTGTTCTCAGCCAATGCGGCCACCAAGCTTCCTGACCGGGGCTTCGCCGTCGTTCGCCCGCCAGTCATCGGGCAGCAGGTGGTCCAGGACGTCATCCACCGTCACGGCGCCCACCAGCCGGCCGGCCTGGTTGACCACCGGCAGCGAGTTCAGGTTGTACGTGGCGAGAGTGCGGGCCACCTCGCTGATGTGCGCCAGGTCCGAGAGCGGCTCGAGGTTCTTGTCCACGAGGTTGCCCAGCGACTCGAAGGGCGGGAAGCGCAGCAGCTGCTGGATGTGCACCACGCCGAGGAACCGGCCGGTGGGGGTTTCCAGCGGCGGCCGGGCAATGAAGATGGATGAGGCGAGGGCGGGGGAGAGTTCCTCGCGCCGGACGTGGGCGAGGGCCTCGGCCACCGTGGCTTCGGGCGGCAGGATAACGGGAACGGGGGTCATGAGGCCGCCGGCTGTGTCCTCGTCGTACTCGAGGAGGCGCCGCACGTCCTCGGCGCCCTCGGGTTCCATCAGCTGCAGGAGTTCCTCCGCCTGGGCGGACGGCAGCTCCCCGAGGAGGTCCGCGGCATCGTCAGGGTCCATTTCCTCAAGGACGTCGGCGGCGCGCTGGACATCGAGGGCGGAGAGGATTTCCACCTGGTCGTCCTCGGGCAGTTCCTGCAGGACGTCGGCGAGCCGCTCGTCCTGCAGTTCGCTGGCGACCTCGAAGCGCCGCTTGTCGCTCATTTCCTGCAGCGCCTCGGCGAAGTCCGCGGGCTTGAGGTCCTCGTGGTTGGCCACGAACTGGGTGGCGGCCTGGGGTTCGGTCTTCGCCCCCTGGTGCGCGTCGGCCCAGTCGATGATCATGGTCTCGTTGCGGCGCAGCCGGCTCAGCGGCGCGAGGGAATGCCCGCGCCGGACAAACAGCTTGCTCACGAACCAGTCGCCTGAGCGGTGCTGGTCCATGGCGATGTCCTCGATGGTGGCGTCGCCGCTGCCGTCGGTGAGGGTGACCCTGCGGTCGAACATTTCCGCCACCACCAGGGTCTCCGCGCCGCGCTGCTCGAAGCGCCGGAGGTTGACCAGGCCGGTGCAGATGATCTGGGTCTGGTCAATGGAGGTGATGCGGGTCATGGGGACGAACACGCGTTTCTTGCCGGGAACTTCGACGACGATGCCCACCACGTGCGGGGCGCCCCGGGTTCCGCGGGAGAGCACGACGACGTCCCGCAGCCGCCCCAGACGGTCGCCCAAAGGGTCGAAGACGTCCAGTCCCAGGAGGCGCGCAACAAAGACGCGGGTAGGATTCGTGCTCACCTCTACAGGCTACCGAGTCTGCTCTCTTTTAGCTGAATTTTCAGCTCGCACCCATCCTGATAAGCAAGAATGAAGACATGGCGAATATTTTTGGTGCTCCCAAGGCAGGACCCAACGGCACGGACGAATCGAAGACGGTCCCCACCGGGGACACCGTCGGCTCGTATACCTCCTACCTGGACGCCCAGAAGGCCGTGGACTACCTCGCCGACCAGCAGTTCCCGGTGCACCTGGTGTCCATCGTGGGGAACGACCTCAAGATGGTGGAGCGCGTGACGGGCCGCCTCAGCTATCCGCGGGTGGCGCTTTCCGGCGCCCTGAGCGGCATGTGGTTCGGCCTGTTCGTCGGCGTCATGCTGTCCTTCTTTACGCCGGCCGGCGGAACGTTCTCCATCATCAGTTCGGTGCTGATGGGCGCGGCGTTCTTCATGCTGTTCGGGATCGTCACCTACGCCATGCAGCGCGGCAAGCGCGACTTCACGTCCACCAGCCAGGTGGTTGCCACCAACTACGACGTCATCGTGGCCTTCGAGGCGGCGCACGAGGCGCGCCGGCTGCTGCAGCAGCTCCCCATGACGCCGTCCGACGCCACGGCAGGTACCCATCAGGCGCCTTATAGCCAGCACGACTACCAGAACCAGCCGTACCAGCAGCATGGCCGGCACCAGGGCACGCCGCAGGGCCCGTCCCAGGGCCACGCGCCGCAACGGCCCGCCGGCTGGAACGACCCTTACGGCCAGCGCGGCCAGGACGCGAATCAGCAGTACGGCACAGGCCAGCAGTACGGCACCGGCCAGCAACACGGTGCGGACCAGCAATACGGTGCGGACCAGCACCACGGGCAGCAGCAGGACCCCAACCAGCACCACGGCGCAGGCCAGCAACATGATGCCGGGGAACAGGGTCAGCCATACGCCGCAAACCAGCCGTACGCTGCCGAGCAGCCCTATGGTTCCGGCCAGCAGCACGGTGCCAACCAGCAGGACCAGCCCGCGGAGGGTACCGCGGCACCCGGCCAGCGTCCGGCGTCGTCCGTGCGCTACCCGGACCTGCCCGACGGCCGGCCCCAGTACGGCGTGCGGGTGGACCCGAACCAGGCCGACCAGGGCCGGGACGGACACCAGCAGTAGCCAGAGACATTAGTAGCCAGAGACCTAAGAGGGCGGCCACCGGATCATCCGGCGGCCGCCCTTTTTGCCGTGGTTTAGCCAGGCACTACGCCTTGGCGTCGATCTCCTGGTAGATGCCGGCCATCCAGGCTTCGACGTCGTCTGCCGTGCGGGGCAGCGCCGCGCTGAGGTTCACCGGGCCTTCGGCGGTCATCAGGATGTCGTCCTCGATCCGCACGCCAATGCCGCGGTACTCCTCGGGAATGGCGAGGTCCTCCTGCTTGAAGTACAGGCCCGGCTCGATGGTGAAGACCATGCCCTCCCGCAGCACGCCGTCCAGGTAAAGTTCCCGCTTGGCCTGTGCGCAGTCATGGACGTCGAGGCCCAGGTGGTGGCTGGTGCCGTGCGGCATCCAGCGCCGGTGCTGCTGGCCGTCCTCGCTGAGGGCCTCCTCGATGGAGACCGGAAGGAGGCCCCACTCCGCAAGCCGCTCCGCGAGCACCGTAGTTGCGGCGGTGTGCACGTCGCGGAACTTCACGCCGATCTGCGCGGCCGCGAAGCCGGCGTCGGCCGCATCCAGGACGGCCTCGTAGATCTTGCGCTGGATGTCGGAGAACTTGCCGGTGGCCGGGAGCGTGCGCGTGATGTCCGCAGTGTAGAGCGAATCGGCCTCAACGCCGGCGTCCAGCAGGAGGAGCTCCCCGGCATTGACCTTGCCGGTGTTCCGGGTCCAGTGCAGCACGGTGGCGTTGTTTCCGGAGGCGGCAATGGTGTCGTAGCCGAGTTCGTTGCCTGCCTCGCGGGCACGGGCGAAGAAGGCGCCCTCCACCACGCGTTCGCCGCGGACGTGCGTCAGGGCACGGGGCAGTGCCTTGACCACCTCGGTGAAGCCTTCCACGGTGGCGGCCACCGCAGTGCGCATCTGCTCGATTTCCCACTCGTCCTTGGTCAGGCGCAGTTCGGAGAGGGCTTCGGACAGTTTCTCGTCGAGGGCGTCCAGCACGCCAAGGTCCAGGTTGTCCGGGTCCTTGGCGGTGTTGTAGCGGGCGGTGTCCACGAGCGCGTCGATGTTTTCGTCCACCTTGCGCACCAGGCGGATGGAGATGCCGCCGATTTCGGGGGCGCCCACATTCTTGGTGACGGCCACCTCGAGTTCGTCGATGTGGGCGGTGGGGATTCCGAGCCGGGCCTCAAACTCCGCGAGCGTGGGGCGTGCGCCGATCCAGAATTCGCCCGACCGCGCGTCGGCGTAGAACTGTTCGGTGTCCCGTCCGGCCAGCGGCCGGAAGTAGAGCGTGGCGCGGTGGCTGCCGCCGTCGTCGCCCTTTCCTGCCTCAACAGGTTCGAAGATGAGCACTGCGTCGGGCTCATGGTCCAGCCCGAGGCCGGTGAGGTGGGCGAAGCCGGAGTGCGGCCGGAAACGGTAGTCGCAGTCGTTGGACCGGACCTTCAGGGGCCCTGCCGGGACCACCAGACGTTCACCCTTGAACTGGTCGGAGATGGCCCGGCGCCTCCTCGCGGCGTGGCCGGCGACGGCGTCCCGTTCAGGGGTCACCTGCTGCGCAGGCGCCCAGTTGCTGGCCATGAAGGCCTTGAAAGCCGCGGAAGTGGGCCGCTGGGAGCGGTTGTTGACGCGCTCTTCCAGTGGCTGGGAAGCTGTGTTTTCACCGTTGTGGGTGTTGTCTGCATGGTTCACCGTCCCATAGTCTCACCCGTCCACGCGCGCCATCTACTAGGCTGGGCGGGTGAGGATAGATCTGCACACGCACTCGAACGTTTCCGACGGCACGGAGACACCGGCCGAGGTCATGGCAGCCGCCGCGGCGGCAGGACTGAACGTTATCGCGCTGACGGACCACGACTCCACCGACGGCTGGGCTGAAGCGTCCCGGGCCGCGGTGGACAACGGGGTGGCGCTGGTGCCCGGCATGGAGATCTCCTGCCGGACGGACCGCGGGATAAGTGTCCACCTCCTGAGCTACCTGCACGACCCCACGCACCCCGGTCTGCTCGAAGAAATCACCAAGGCGCGGGACGCCCGCCTCACCCGGGCCGAACGCATGGTCACGCTGCTGGCAGAGGACTACCCCCTGACCTGGGACGACGTCATCCACCACGTGGCGCCGGGGGCCACGCTGGGACGGCCGCACATCGCCGACGCCCTGGTGGCGGCCGGTGTGGTGGCAGACCGTTCCGAGGCCTTCGCCTCGATCCTTACATCCCACTCGCGCTATTACGTGCCGCACTACGCACCCGAGCCCGCGCTCGCCGTCGAACTGGTGTGCGACGCCGGCGGCGTTCCCGTTTTCGCGCACCCGCGGGCGTCCGCGCGCGGGCGGGTGGTGGAGGTGGGCACGTACCATGACATGATCGACGCCGGGCTGGCCGGGCTTGAGGTCAACCACCGCGACAACCCTGAGGAGGGCCGGGAATTCCTGCGGAAGCTGGCCGCCGAGCACGGGCTCCTGGTGACGGGATCCTCCGACTATCACGGCCTCGGCAAGCCGAACCGCCTGGGCGAGAACCTGACCGCGCCGGACGTATTCGAGCGGATCGAGGAGCTGGGCTCGGGCACTGCCGTCGTGCGTTAATCCCAACTGACTGGCATTAGTTGTCGTTTTGGGGCGTCAAAACGACATCAACTGCGAGCTAGTTGGGCGGGCGGGAGACGATCTCGGCGTGCGCCCCGAGCCGCTTGGCCATGACGTCGATGGCCGGCTGGTTCTGGTCCACGCAGACGAACCTGCGGCCCATCTTGGCCGCGACGGCGCCGAGCGTGCCGGAACCGGCGAAGAAATCCAGGCACCAGTCGCCCGGACGGCTGGAAGCTGCCACCACGCGGCGGACCAGGCCCTCGGGCTTCTGGGTGGGGTAGCCGGTCTTTTCCTTGCCCGTGGGGGAGACGATGGTGTGCCACCAGACGTCCGTGGGCAGCTTGCCGAGCTCACGCTTGGCCGGAGTCACGAGCCCCGGGGCCATGTAGGGCTCCCGGTCCACCTCGGCGCTGTTGAAGTGGTATTTCGCCGGGTTCTTGACGTAGACGAGGATGTTGTCGTGCTTGGTGGGCCAGCGGTTTTTGGCGCGCGCCCCATAGTCGTAGGCCCAGATGATCTCGTTGAGGAAGCATGCCCGGCCAAAGATCGCGTCCAGCATCACCTTCGCGTAGTGCACCTCGCGGTAGTCAAGGTGCAGGTACAAGGTGCCGTCGTCAGCAAGGAGCCGCCACGCCTCCACCAGGCGCGGCTCGAGGAAGGACCAGTAGTCGCTGAAGGCGTCGTCGTACCGGTGCAGGGCGCCCTTGATCGTGTCGTAGGAGCGGCCCTTGAAACCCACCCGGTCGCCATCGCCGTCGGCGTTGAGCACCATCTTCGTTTCCTGGCGCTGCTGGGCCCGCCCCGTGTTGAAGGGCGGGTCCACGTAGATCAGTGTGAAGGCGCCGTCCGGCAGCGTGGGGAGGAAGTCCGCGTTATCCGCGTGCACCACCAGGTTGCTGCCGTCCGGCGCCCAGACAGTTTCAGTCATTGAGGCTATGGGGCCTCGGTGCCGGGCTGCGCGCCGGTGGCTGCGGATTCGCCGCCGGAGACCACTTCGCCGTTGCGCCGGCGCGTGCGCGTGCGGTTGCGGCGCGGGCGTGCGGGCTGCTCGCCGTCGACCGTCGCCGTGGCGGCACCTGTTCCGGCATCCGCGCCGGCCTCTGCGGCCCGGGATTCTGAAGAACGGGACTCTGAAGAACGACGACGGCGCTCGCCTGAGCGCTTGCCGGCGTCGCCGCTGCGGCGGCCGCCGTCCCTGCCGCCGGAACGGCCGGACTCACGCTTCCCGGAACGGCTGTTCTTCTTGCCCGTCTCGCCCAGGTCCTCCAGCACCTCGGCGTCGACGCCGGCAAGGGTGCGCTTGCTGCGCGGGAGCCGGCCCTTGGTGCCTTCCGGAATGTCCAGGTCGGTGTACAGGTGCGGCGAGGAGGAGTAGGTTTCGACGGGCTCGGGCACGTTCAGGCCGAGTGCCTTGTTCACCAGGCCCCAGCGTGGCATGTCGTCCCAGTCGACGAACGTCACGGCCGTGCCCTTGTTGCCGGCGCGGCCGGTGCGGCCCACGCGGTGCAGGTAGATCTTCTCGTCTTCGACGCACTGGTAGTTGATGACGTGCGTGACGTCATCGACGTCGATGCCGCGGGCGGCGACGTCGGTGGCCACCAGGACGTCCACCTTGTTGTTGCGGAAAGCGCGCAGGGCCTGCTCGCGGGCCCCCTGCCCAAGGTCGCCGTGGATGGCGGCAGCGGCAAAACCGCGGTCCACCAGTTCCTCGGCCACCTTCGCGGCGGTCCGCTTGGTCTTGGTGAAGATGATGGTGCGGCCACGTTCGCGGGCCTGCAGGATCCGGGAGACCACCTCGGTCTTGTCCAGGCTGTGGGCGCGGTAGATCAGCTGGCGGATATCGCGCTTGGTGAGCCCCTCGTCGTTGGGGTCGGCGGCGCGGATGTGCGTGGGCTGCGTCATGTAGCGGCGGGCCATGGCGATGACGGGGCCGGGCATGGTGGCCGAGAACAGCAGGGTCTGGCGGACGGCGGGCGTGCCGGCGATGAGCGTCTCGACGTCGGGCAGGAAGCCGAGGTCCAGCATCTCGTCGGCCTCGTCCAGAACGACGATCTTCACGTTCTTAAGGACCAGGTGGCGCTGCTTAAAGAGGTCGATGAGGCGGCCCGGCGTGCCGACGACAACCTCCACGCCCTTCTGCAGTGCCTCGATCTGCGGCTCATAGGCACGGCCGCCGTAAATCGTGGCGATCCGCACGTTGCGCTTGCGGGAGGCGGTCTGCAGGTCGTTGGCCACCTGGACGGCAAGTTCGCGGGTGGGAACGATCACCATCGCCTGCGGTGCGCCGGGGGAGGGGAGCTTGTCGTACCCGGCGTCGTCCCGGCCCACCACGCGCTGCAGGACCGGGATGCCGAAGCCGAGAGTCTTGCCGGTGCCGGTCTTGGCCTGGCCGATGATGTCGTGCCCGGTCAGCGCCACGGGCAGCGTCATGGCCTGGATCGGGAAGGGGTGCGTGATGCCGGCGTCCGCCAGGGATTCGACGATGTCGGCGCGGACATCGAAGTCGGTGAACGACTTTTCGGCTATTTCGTGCGGCTTCTCGTCCGAGATGATGGTCTCTTCCGGCTCGATGGTCTCGGTGCCGGTGTCGTCGGAGAGCAGCTGGTGGGTATGCAATTCACTCACAGGGGAGTTTCCTTATTCATTTAGGCATTGGCGCCGCCTGCTCAACGGGGCTGGCCGCGGGGCCGTTCCGGAGCACGCTCAGGCGCGCAAGCAATTCCAGTGGAAGCCGATCGCGGGCTATCTATGCCGGCACTGGGGACCGGCGGGTGGAACTCAAGATCGCGTAGGGGCGGGCTTGTTGAATTTCAAATCAAGGAAATCAACGACCGGGCATCCATTACTACCCACCCAGTCTACTGGCAAACCCGTGCATTCCTTGACTCGCACGGCGGCAGCTGCCTGCAGCTGCCGCAAGCCGCTGCCGTCCACACCGGGTCAGTCGACGAGCTCGAGGCGGATTTCGCGGGTGGTGATGTCCGAGGAGATGAGCCGGACGCGGACTTTGGTGCCCGGCTCCATTTCCCCTTCACACCGGGCCGTCACGGCCGGTTCGGCGATCTGCACCACTCCCGAGGGGGAGGATCCGTTGGTCCCCTTGCCATTGCCGTTCCCTGCGGAGCCGCCGTTCCCGTTGCCGTTGCCGCTGCCGTTGCCGTTTTTGGCCGGCTTCGACCCGGAGATCACCACGGCATCGAACTCCTGCCCGATGTGGTTGATCAGCAGCGCGGCTTCCACGGTGTCCAGGGCAAGGCGTTCCATCCGTGCCGCCAGCTGGTCGGAGTACGCCATGATTTCAGGCAGCGAGGGCAGTGCCTCGCGGGCCCAGGCCGGCACCGGCCGGTTGTTGCTCAGCGCGTCACAGATGACCAGCACAAACCGGTCCACCAGGCGGCGCAGCGGCGCGGTGGTGTGGGCGTACGCCGTGCCGATGGCGGACTGCACGGCGTCCTCCGGAACTGTTCCGTCGAAAGGGGTGTAAGTGGCGCCACGGAACAGCATGCCGGCCGAGTGGAGGATGGCCAGCTGCCGGTGGTCGGTGGGGTCGAGGGTGCGCAGGTACTCGCCGTAGCTTTCCTGGCCGTCCCACGGCTTGCCCAGCGCAGCTGTCTGCCGCTTGAAGTGGCTGAGCGAGCGTTCATCCGGGGCCGGCATGGTGCGCAGGATCCCCACCTTGCCGTCGAGCATGAGGGAAGCTGCAGCCATCCCGGTCATGAGCGAAATCTGGGCGTTCCAGTCCTCCACCGGAAGCTGCGGGACCGCCACGATCCGGTAGCCGCCGTCGGGAAGCTGGACGATCTCCTGCTCCGGCATGTTCAGGCTGGCACCCCCGCGGGCCCGCTCCAGGTCGACACGCTTGCGGCCCACTTCGCGCAGCAGCTGCAGCATGGGCGGTGCAGTGCCGGCATCGAGGTCGGCCTGGACCCCCTTGTAGTCCAGCTTGGCACGGCTGCGCACGGCAGCGCGGCGGACCAGCGCGGACACCACCTCGGCTGTGGCGTCGAGTTCAAACTCCCAGACGAAGGCGGAGCACAGCTGCCCCGCCAGCAGGCTGCCGGCGTTCTCGCTGATGACCTCCGGGTGCAGCGGAATCCTGCCGTCCGGGGCGTAGAACGTCTGCCCGCGGCGGCGGGTCTCGGCGTCGAGCGCGCCGCCCGGCTGCACGAAGGACGGAACATCGGCGATGGCGTAAAGGATCCGGTAACCGCCGCCGAGCCGCTCAATGAAGAGCGCCTGGTCAAGGTCCGTGGACGACGGCGGATCGATCGTCAGGAAGTCCACCCCGGTCAGGTCCAGGTCGGGGAAGTCCCGGCTGGCGACGGCGGCTTCGGCCTCCTTAAGCACCTCTTCCGGGAATTCCCCGGGAAGCTCCAGTTCCGTCCGCAGCGCGCTCAGGGCATCCGCGAGCGCGTTGGTCTGCTCGTGGACGCTGGGCGACAGCCGATGATGTGACACGAAAATCAGGTTAGCCCGAATTGCGCCGTTAGTCTTGGATTATGGGCACATCCTCGGCTGGCACCGCTCGCTACGACCGCTTCGTCGCAGACCTGTTCGGTGTGATGGCGTACGGTGAACTGTCCGCGTTCGAACGGCTCTCCTCCGACGCCCGTTACTCGCCGACGCTGCACGACCGTGCCGTCCTGGGCAGGATCGCCGTCATCGAATTCCAGCATTACGAGCTGGTGAGCGCCAAGCTGGCAGAGATGGGCGTTGACGTCGAACACGCGATGCTGCCGTTCCAGTCGGCCGTGGACCACTTCCATGAACGGACCCGCCCGGCGGACTGGTACGAATCCCTGATGAAGGCGTACGTGGTGGACACCGTGTCCGCCGATTTCTACCAGGCCGTGGCGCGGTTCGTGGACGCCGGAACCCGGGACGTGATCCGGCAGATCCAGTCCTCCGAAGAGGCCACGGCAGTGCTCCGTGAGCGGCTCAAGGGCGCGCTGGCCGATGACCCCCGGCTCGCGTCGAGACTGGCGCTGTGGGGCCGCCGCCTCCTGGGCGAGGCGATCACCCAGGCCCAGCGGGTCGGCCACGAACATGCCTTCCTGGGCGAGATGTTCGTCGAAGCGGAACCCGGCGCCACGGAGGCCACCGCACGGGAACTGGTCCGCGGCATCACCGCCGAGGTCGCGGAAAACCATTCCCGGCGGATGGTGCAGCTGGGCCTGAGCGGGTAGCCTGCCGGTCGCTAAACGACAGCAGCCGGGGACGTTGCGTCGAGGGCGTCGAGCAGTTCGGCCGCGGCGGCTGCCGGGTCCGGCGCCTCCGTGATCGCGCGGACGACGACGATCCTGCTGGCTCCGGCCGCCAGGACCTGCTCCACGTTGGTGCGGTCGATCCCGCCGATCGCGAACCAGGGCAGCAGCAGGCCTCCCACCCGTTCCTCGTTCGCCGTGCGGACAGCCTGCGCCGCGTACGTCACCAGGTCGAGTCCGACGGCGGCGCGCCCGGGTTTGGTGGGGGTGGCCCACAGCGGGCCCACGCAGAAGTAGTCCAGGCCGCTGCGCCCGTGCGCGGCGGCGATGGCGGCATCCACCTGCTCCGTGCTGTGCGTGGAGAGCCCGATCACCGTTGCATCGTGCAGCAGTTTCCGGGCAGCGCGCAGCGGCAGGTCCTTCTGGCCGATGTGGAACACCG
This sequence comes from Arthrobacter sp. NPDC057388, assembly GCF_042668165.1. NCBI lineage: Bacteria > Bacillati > Actinomycetota > Actinomycetes > Micrococcales > Micrococcaceae > Arthrobacter > Arthrobacter sp. NPDC057388. The sequence continues at coordinate 64,763 of NZ_JBHVBL010000018.1, read as the reverse complement.
GTGCACCCGCGATGGAGGCGATGTCGGCGCGGTCGTTCACGGCCCAGAGCCGCCCGTGCCTGCGGGCCGCGGCGTGGACGACCTCGAGAAGTTCGAGCTCTTCGGCGGCCTCGATGCTCTTGTCCCGCAGCTGGATGATGTCCACGCCGCCGGCAAACGCCGCGTCCACGAAGTCCGCGAAGTCCCCGCGGTCCTTGCGGGCGTCGGTGCAGAGGTACAGGCGGGCCGTGGTGTGGGCAGAGTGCTGGGTCATGGCAACCACCTTAGTTCCTCTAAACTGGGCAGGTACCGCGGGAGCCCGTCGCCGATGTCATAAAAGGCGCAGGGCTGAGAGGGCGTCAGAGCCGACCGCTTGACCTGATCCGGTTAGTACCGGCGTAGGGAAGGAAATCATGAACCCTGGACCCGGCGGCGAAAATAATGCCGCCACAGTCATTGAGGCTGACGTTGCCGTCATCGGCGGGGGCGTGGTTGGCCACGGTATCGCCTGGGAGGCGCGGCGTTCCGGCCGTTCCGTAGTGCTCATTGACCAAGCCCCCGGCAGCGGCGCAAGCTGGGCCGCTGCCGGCATGCTCGCCCCGGTCAGCGAACTGCATTACCAGGAGGAAGGGCTCCTGGAACTGATGCTGGAGTCCTCGGCCAGGTGGCCGGGGTTCGCCGCCGCGCTCACCACCGGCGGGGACTCCGGTTACCTGACGACGCCGACCCTTGCGCTGGGTGCGGACCCCGCCGACCGCCGGGCACTGATGGACCTGCGGGACGTCCAGCGGAGCCACGGCCTGGACGTGGAGCCGCTGACCATCCGCGAGGCACGCTCCCGGGAGCCGCTGCTCAGCCCTGGCATCTCCTGCGCCCTGGACATCCCCGCGGACCATCAGGTGGATCCGCGCAATCTTGTCAGGGCGCTGGCGGCGGAGCTGGCCGGCTCAGGCCAGGAGATTGCAGGCCAGGAGATTGCAGCCCAGGAGATTGCGGGCCGGGGGGTTGCCGGCCAGGGGACCGGAGTCGAGGACGGATTCGCGGTGCGGGAACACGCCGCCGGCCTGCTCTGGGACAGCGGGCGGGTCCGGGGGGTCCGGCTGGCGGGGGGCGGAAGCGTGCTTGCCGCCGAGACGGTGGTGGCCAACGGCCTGGCCGCCGCTCACCTGCAGAACCTGCCGGAACGCCTTCAGCTGCCGCTGCGCCCGGTCTATGGGGACATCCTCAGGCTCCGCGTCCCCGCGCACCTGCAGCCCCTCCTCACCGCCACCGTGCGGGGCATCGTCCGGGGGGTTCCGGTCTACATCGTGCCCCGGCAGGACGGCACGGTGGTGATCGGTGCCACCCAGCGCGAGGACAGCGTGCCGGGCACCAGCGCCGGCGGCGTCTACCAGCTGCTGCGTGACGCGCAGGCCCTGCTGCCGGCAGTTGCCGAACTCGAGCTGCTCGAAGCCACCGCCAGGGCACGGCCCGGCACACCGGACAACGCGCCCCTGCTGGGCCGCGTGCCGGCGGGCGTATCCGCGAGTGGCGAGGCGGGCGGGGACGTGGCGGGCCTCATCATCGCCACCGGCTTCTTCCGCCACGGCGTGCTGCTGACTCCGGCGGCTGCGGCGATCTGCCGGCAGCTCATGGACGGCATCACCGACCCCCGCTGGGCCGCGTTCCGGCCGGCACGGTTTTCCCCCGGACTTTCCGATTCGCCCGGAGCGGCAGCACCGCCCCGGAGCGGCCACCCCCGCATGACGCACGTCACATTTGACCCAAGCAAGGAATCAGCATGAACATCACTCTGAACGGTATTGAACAGGAAGTAGGCGAGGGCGCCTCGGTCACCACACTCGTCAGCCAGGTCACGGGACGGCGCCTGTCCGCCAGCGGGCAGGCAGCCGACGGCCAGCGGCTGGGCGTTGCGGTGGCCCGCAACTCAGCCGTGGTGCCCCGCAGCCAGTGGCACAGCACCGCCCTTGCCGAGGGCGACGAGATCGAACTCGTCACGGCAGTCCAAGGAGGATGAGCACGATGGCAGAAACACTGATTGAAACAGCGGACAGCCTGGTCATTGACGGGGTGGAACTGGGCTCACGGCTCATCATGGGCACCGGAGGGGCTCCGAGCCTGGACGGTCTCGGCTCAGCGCTGGTGGCGTCCGGAACGCAGCTGACCACCGTGGCGATGCGCCGCTATTCGCCTGCCGAAACGGGCTCGCTCTTCCAGCTGCTGGTGGACCACAACATCCGCGTCCTCCCCAACACCGCCGGCTGCTTCACGGCCAGGGACGCGGTCATGACGGCCGAGCTGGCCCGTGAGGCGCTGGAGACCGACTGGGTCAAGCTGGAGGTCATCGCGGACGAGCACACCCTGCTGCCGGATGCCGTCGAGCTCGTGGACGCGACGGAACAGCTGGTCAACCGCGGCTTCAAGGTCTTCGCCTATACTAACGACGATCCCGTGCTGGCGCTGCGGCTCGAAAACCTGGGAGCCTCCGCGGTCATGCCGCTGGGAGCGCCGATCGGCACCGGCCTGGGCATCCTCAATCCCCACAACATCGAGCTGATCGTGTCCCGGGCATCAGTCCCCGTGGTCCTGGATGCAGGGATCGGCACGGCCTCGGACGCCGCGCTGGCCATGGAGCTCGGCTGCGACGCCGTGCTGCTGGCCACGGCCGTCACCCGGGCGCAGAACCCCGCGGTCATGGCCGAGGCCTTCAAACACGCCGTCATCGCCGGTAGGCTGGCGCGTGCGGGCGGGCGGATCCCGCGCCGTGAGCATGCCTTGGCGTCGTCGGCCATGGAGGGCCGGGCGGAGTTCCTCTAAGCCCGGCCGCTCCAATCCTGCGCGGCGCGCGGCGGCTCAACAGGCACTTCCAAGGAGCCAGCCGTGGCCGCCAGGGACGACATCCTCACCCGAACCCAGATCGACGAGGCCCTCGCAGGCCTTCCGGACTGGCGGTACCGGCTGGGCGGGCTGGTCACCGTCTTCAAGGCGCCGACGGCGGCCGTCGCGCTTGAGCTGATTGCCGCCGTCGGGCGTGTGGCAGAGGAGATGGACCACCACCCGGACCTCGACTGGCGCTACAACCGGGTGTTCATCCGGTTCAGCTCCCACGACGTCGGGGGCGAGGTCACCGCGCGGGATACCGGAGCGGCCGCCTCGGTCAGCGCTGCCGCGGCGGCGGCCGGTGCCGAAGCCCAGCCGGGCCTGCACCGGTCGGTGGACATCGGCATCGACACCGCGGACGCGGTGGAGATTTCCGAGGTCTGGCGCGTCGCACTCGGGTACCGCAAGGGCCGGTCCGGGGACCTGGTGGACCCGTACGGGCGCGGTCCCGGCGTGTGGTTCCAGGAGACCCGGACACCCAACGACAACCGCCTGCACCTGGACATCCACCGCCCGAAGGCCGAGTCGGGATCCGCGCTGGAGAAGACAGCCGCAACCGGTGCCTTAATGAACAGTGACCACGCACCCGCCTGGGTGGTGGTCACTGATGCCCAGGGGAACCGGCTCTGCCTGTGCACCGAGGAGGGCCAGGGGCCGGACCCGGGCCAGGCAGAGCATGCCGGTTCTGCGGACAGCTAGATCTTCAGCGCTGCCGTTAGCCGCTGGGTGTCCTGCCTGGCGCGTGCACGGCCCAGGTAGACGGCCACGGCGAGGGCGGCAGCGGTCCCGGCCACCATCGGGAGGACCCACGGTATCCACGTCAGTCCGGGCTGGTAGCCCAGCCCCGCCCAGATGCAGATGATCCAGGCGAGCATGCCCACTGCCGTGGCCGTACCGGCCGGCAGGAGGATGCCGTACTTGGTGTGGCGCCTGTCGTTGGCCCAGACGATGAAGCCGGCCGCGGCAGTCACCAGGACCACGATCGCGAGGGACAGCACTGCTCGGCCTACAGGGCGCCGAAGCCGACCCGGCGCACTTCCTCCGCACCGATTTCGACGTAGCCCAGGACATTGGCCGGGATGATGATCTGGCGGCCCTTCTCGTCGTTCAGGCGGAGCTCGCTGCCCTTGGCGATGGCTTCGGCCACGACCTTGGCCACAGCATCAGCATCCTGAGCCGATTCCAGCACAATTTCACGGCCGACGTTCTGAATGCCGATCTTTACTTCCACAGCGGGGCCTCCCAGCCAGTCAAGGTTGAAATTTCAAAGGTAGTTTCAGTTGTAGTCTAGGTCTCTTTGGGGAAGCGAGAGATTCCGCGCCAAGCTAAACGGTAAATCAGGTCGCTCGCCACATCGAGGTCGAGGTTCCCGTCGGTTTCGAGCCAGTAGCGTGCGCTGACCTGGGCCATGCCGGCCAGGCCCCGTCCCAGAAGCTGCGCTTCGAGCAGCGGCAGCTTGGTGTCCTCGGCGATGACCCGCGCAATGGCCTCCGCGAAGGTTTTGTTGAAGGTTTCCAGCCGCGAACTGACGTCGGCGTCGTTGATGAGGTCGGACTCGAACACGAGCCGGTGGGCCTGGTCGTCGCTGTCGATGAAGCGGAAGTAGGCGCGCATGACGGCCTTCACGCGTTCCTTGTTGTCCGTGGTGGAGTTCATGGCCCCGAGCATGAGCTCGGTCAGTGCCTCGAGATGGCTGTCCAGCAGGGCAAGGTACAGCTCCCTCTTGGACGGGAAGTGCTGGTAGAGCACAGGCTTGCTGACGTGGGCTGTTTCGGCGATCTCGTCCATCGCGGCGCCGTGGTAGCCGTTGGCGACAAAAACTTCCTGGGCTGCGGCCAGGAGCTGGGCCCTGCGCTCATCGCGCGGCAGCCTGGCGGAGCGCTGGCCGGGCGCGCGGGCCGGGCCGGCATTGGATTGCGCGGCCTGAGTTCGATCAACCGGTGCATGATGAACCACTGTTGGCCTTCTTTCCTTTGCAGTTAACTTCACTTTACCCGGGGGTAATATGACCGCGCGGTATCTTCAGGCATACATTGAAGTATGGCTTCTCCGTCCACCGCAAATACAGTCCGCGCGCTGCCCGGTCCCCTTGTCGATCCCGGGGCCGAGCTTTCCACCGAAGAGGTGGAGCGGTATTCCCGGCACCTCATCATTCCCGAGATCGGCGCCCTCGGCCAACGGCGGCTGAAGAACGCGCGTGTCCTGGTCATCGGCGCGGGCGGCCTCGGCTCGCCGGCCCTGCTGTACCTCGCCGCCGCAGGCGTGGGAACCATTGGGATCATCGACGACGACGCCGTGGACCTGAGCAACCTGCAGCGGCAGATCATCCACGGTGTGCGGGATGTCGGCCGGCCCAAGATCGAGTCCGCCCGGGATGCCATCGCGGAACTGAACCCGCTGGTGGACGTCCGCCTTCACAACACCAGGCTCGATGCCTCCAACGCGCTGGAGCTGTTCGCCGGCTACGACCTCATCCTGGACGGCGCCGACAACTTCGCCACCCGCTACCTGGTCAACGACGCCGCGGCCATCCTCGGCAAGCCCTACGTGTGGGGATCGATCTTCCGCTTCGACGGGCAGGTCAGCGTCTTCTGGGAGCAGCACGGGCCCACCTACCGGGACCTCTATCCGGAGGCGCCGCCGGCCGGTGAGGTGCCCTCGTGCGGGGAGGGCGGCGTGTTCGGGATGCTGTGCGCGGCAGTCGGCTCGCTCATGGTGACGGAGGCCGTCAAGCTGATTACCGGCGTCGGGCGTTCCCTGCTGGGCCGGGTGGCGCTGTACGACGCCCTGGGCGGCAGCTGGCGCGAGATCAAGGTGGCCAAGGATCCCAGCGCACCGCGGATCACCGAGCTGACCGACTACGAGGCATTCTGCGGCATCACCCCGGCGGAGACGACCGACACGGAACACACCGTGACGGCAACCCAGCTGGCCACGATGCTGGCCTCCCGGCAGGCCGGGCTCAAGGATTTCGACCTCGTCGACGTGCGCGAGTCGGGGGAGTACGACATCGTCCGGATTGACGGCTCCGTGCTGATCCCGCAGGGGCGCATCCTCTCCGGCGAGGCCTGGGGCGAGCTGCCGCAGGACAAGGACATCGTGTTCCACTGCAAGGCCGGGACGCGCTCGGCCGCCGTGCTGGCCGCCGCCCGGAAGGCCGGTTACCGGCGAGTCAGCCATCTCGACGGCGGCATCCTCGCCTGGGTGCGCGACGTGGAGCCCCAGAAGCCCGTCTACTGACCGGAACCTGCAGCGTATGGGGGTATCCGTCATTGACGTCCAGGTCCAATGGGTTCACGAGGATACCTTCGCCACCGTCAGCAGCGGAAGGGCAAGGGACCGGGCATCATCGTCCAGCCCCGTATACTCCACCTCCATGGCCACGGAGTCGTGCGGGGCGAGGTAGCTGATCCAGACCTGCTCGGTGGCGCCCGCGGCAATGGTTCCCGGCCCGCGGTCGGCGTCCTGCGGCGCAATGGTGATGCCGGAGGGCAGCAGCTTCAGGCGCAGCTGCCCGGGGCTGAACAGGACGGGCGCGGGGCTGGTATTCGTAAGCGCGACTTCCAGCACGACGACGTCAGCCCAGGTGAAGTTTGCCGGCTGCGGCCAGCCTGAGTCCAGAAGCGGGTCGCCGTGGTGGTCGTCAGCTCCGGTGCCCTGGCGGCTGGAGACGCGCTGGATTGCGGGCTGGGCCGCTGCGGCGGCCGTCCTTGCTCCGCTGGTGACCTGTGATATTGCCGAGGCCAGCGGCGCCGCGGCAGGCCGGCCCTGAGCGTCAAGCCTGGCGAGGCGGCCGGCTTCAACCAGGGAGAGGGTTCCGAAGGCCGTGTCCAGGCCCTTTCCGCTGCCTGGGCGGCTGCGGGAGACAATGCCGTAGGTCCCGCCGCCCACCAGCAGGAGGGCTCCGCCGCCCATGAGCAGTCCGAATTGCCGGCGGCTCAGGGGCGGCACGGCAGTGGCCGGTGAAGGAAAATTCATGATTGCTCCCCAATATGGTGTTCACGGGCAACATCCATGCTGCGCGGGGAGCCTATGGAAAGCTTGGGGAGCTCTGTTTGTCAGAACATAAGCCGCTAGGCAGAATTGCGGCGGGTACCGTCCTGTGCCGCGGCAGCCGACGTTCCGACTCCGAGAGCACTGTGGTCGACCGGGCATTCGGTCTTGGATGCGGCAGCGGGCTGCTCCACGGTGATGCCGTACAGCGTTTCCAAAGCTGCGACGTAATCGTCCTGCTGGCCGTTGGCCGCGAGCTCACGTGCCCGCACGGTGGGTACGTGAAGCAGCTGCTTGACCATGCGCCGCAGGGCGAACTCAACCTCTTCCGCGGCGGCGGTGCAGCCGTGCCGGGCGCGCACCTTTTCCATTTCCGCGTCCAGCACGTTCATGGTGTGGCGCCGCAGGGCAACGATGGCCGAGTCCACGGACCGTGCCTCGCGCTCCTGCTCAAACGCCTGGGCGGCGCCGGCCACCATGCTGCTGGCCTGGGCGAGCGACTCCGCCTGCTCCTGGGGCGCAGCGAGCCGCACGGATTCCAGCGTGAGCAGCTCCACGCCGTCGAGCTCCCCGACGGCGGGGTCAAAGTCGTGGGTGAGCGCCAGGTCGATGGCGATCAGCGGCTGAGCGGACCCGGCACGCACCTGGGCGAGTTCGTCGGCCTCTACCCGCGTATCCGAGCCGCTGCAGCCGATCATGACGTCGGCCGCGGCCACCGCAGCGTTCAGGGTGTCGCCGTCGAGGGCGGTTCCGCCCCTGGTCGCCACGAAGGTGGCCGCGCGGCCCGACGAGGAGAATACCGAGATGTCGCGGCAGCCGCGTTCACGGAGGAGGGCCATGGTGGCTCCGGCGTAGGCTCCGGTGCCGAACACCACAACCTTCTTCTTCGACCAGTCCGCGTCCTCGGAGAGGTCGGTGGCGAGGTCGAGGGCCACGGAGACGATGGACAGGCCCCGCGAGCCGAGCGCAGTCTGCGCGCCGACGTCCTTGGCGGTCTTGGAAGCGGCCTGAAACAGGCGGACCAGTCCGGCGCTGGCCGTACCCTCATGCTGGGCAGTGATCAGGGCGCGGCGTACCTGCCCGGCGATCTCACGTTCGCCCACCACCGCGGAGTCGAGTCCGGAGCTCACTGCAAACAGGTGCTTGGTGACCTCGGGCCCGGTGTGGGTGCTGAACGAACGGGACACGAGCTGCTCGCTGAGGCCGCTGGTTTCGCTGATTTGCCCGACGAGGGCAGCGCGTGCGGCTTCCACGTCGTCGGCATGGGGCGCCTCGCCGTAGATTTCATAGCGGTTGCAGGTGGCAAGGACCACTGCCCCCTTGACCGCCGGGGAACCGGCGAGGGCGGACGTGGCAATGCCAGAAGAACCGTTGCTCAACTGAGCAACGGTTTCGAGGTCGATGTCGGCGTGTGTAGCCACCAATGAGAAAAGAACCACAGCAGGACAATCATAGCTTTTTCGCACCGGCGTAGAACAACCCTTCAAACGGATAGGGGCGTTCCCAGGCCTGTGATTCCTGCCACCCGGTGAAGTGGCTGCCGCGGAATGACAAGCTGTCGTTATCTTTTGGGGACTATTTTGGGCACAATCAAAGGCATGACTTCTAGCGCTGTAACACCCGCCGGTACCGGACTCGACGCAGGCCATCCGCTTCGCGACGGACGCACTGCAGACTCTCCTCTTATTACGGCTTACCGCGGCGGCAAGCCGGGCCGCCGTCCGGTGTGGTTCATGCGCCAGGCGGGGCGTTCCCTGCCGGAGTACCTGAAGGTCCGCGAGGGCGTCGCCATGCTGGACTCCTGCCTGCGGCCCGAACTTGCCTCGGAAATCACCCTGCAGCCGGTGCGCCGGCACGATGTGGACGCGGGCATCTTCTTCTCTGACATTGTTATTCCGCTCAAGCTGGCCGGCGTCGGCGTCGACATCGTTCCGGGCGTGGGGCCGGTCCTGGACAAGCCGGTGCGGACCGCCGCCGACGTCGCAGCGCTGCCGCGCCTCACCGAGGAATCGCTGGAGCCCATCCGGGAAGCTGTCCGGCTGACCGTGGAGCAGCTCGGCAAGACCCCGCTGATCGGCTTCGCCGGCGCGCCCTTCACGCTGGCGGCATACATGGTGGAGGGCCGCCCCTCCCGCGACCACCTGGGTCCGCGGACCATGATGCACGCCGACCCTGAGACGTGGACCGCGCTGGCCAACTGGGCTGCGGACGCCTCCGGGCTGTTCCTGCGCGCCCAGCTGGAGGCAGGCGCTTCCGCCGGCCAGCTCTTTGACTCGTGGGCGGGTTCCCTGGGACTGGCCGACTACACCCGCTTCGTAGCGGCCGCCTCGTCCCGCGCCCTGGACCACGTCCGTGACCTCGGCGCGCCGCTGGTCCACTTCGGTACCGGCACCTCCGAGCTTCTCGTGGCCATGCGCGATGTCGGTGTTGACGTGGTGGGCGTTGACTACCGCCTGCCGCTGGAGGAAGCCAACCGCAGGCTTGGCGGCACTGTTCCGCTGCAGGGCAACATCGATCCTGCCCTGCTGTCAGCACCGTGGGAGGTCCTCGAGGCGCACGTTCGCGAAGTCATCGCCTCGGGCGCGGCGGCCCCCGGCCACGTACTGAACCTTGGCCACGGCGTGCCGCCGGAGACTGACCCGGATGTCCTGACGCGCGTCGTCGAACTCATCCACTCCATCTCCCCGGAGTAAGGGCAGTGGCTGCTGGCAGTCCCTCCCTTGCCGGGCGCAGGGCACTGGTGATCGGCGGCGGCATCTCGGGGCTCCTGGCCGCCCGTGAGCTCGCCCGGGCCGGTCTCCAGACCACGGTGCTCGAAGCCGCCGGCGCGTGGGGAGGCTGTGTGGGCCGGCACGACGTTGCCGGGCTGGCCCTGGACAGCGGGGCCGAGTCCTTCGCTACCCGTTCCACTGCGGTGGCAGACCTGGCGGCCGAGCTGGGACTGGGCAGCCATATCGTTGCCCCGCGGCCCGGGGGCGCCTGGGTGCAGCTGCCCGACGGGCCCCGGGAACTCCCCAAGACGGGCGTCCTGGGCATCCCGGCCAATCCGTGGGACCCGGAGGTCCGCCGCTCGCTTGGCCTGGCCGGTTCCCTGCGCGCCTCGCTGGACAAGCTGCTGCCGGCCTCCGTGGGGACCAAAGCGAAGGTTTCCAGCGTCTCCTCGCTGGTCCGGGCACGGATGGGGCGGCGCGTCCTGGAACGGCTCGTCGAACCGGTGGTGGGTGGCGTGCATTCAGCCGACCCCGGGCTGCTCGACGTCGACATGGTGGCCCCGGGCCTCAGGGCCGGCATCACCCGGCACGGGTCGCTGGCCGCTGCCGTCGCAGCGCAGCGCAAGGGGACCGGAACGCAAGCCACGGCAACACCCAGGGAGCCCGCCAAGGCGGGCTCCGCCGTCGCCGGTTTAAAAGGCGGCATGCACACCCTCGTCACGGAACTCGTGGCGGAACTCCGTGCGCGCGGCGTGCGGCTGCTGCTCAAGACGGAGGCAACGTCGGTGGCGCGGACCGCGGCCGGCTGGAACGTGACGGCAGGGGCGGACAGCTATACGGCCGCCGTATTGGTCGTCGCCCTGGACGGCCCCTCTGCGGTGCGGCTCCTGCGTGAAGCGGTGCCGTCCCTGGCGGGACACGAACCCGGACCGGGGCCTGTGGTCAAGCTTGTGACACTTGTTGTCGATCTCCCCGCGCTGGACAACCGCCCGCGTGGCACCGGCATCCTGGTGGCGCCGCAAACGGCGGGCATCCGGGCGAAAGCCCTCACCCACGCCACCGGCAAGTGGGACTGGGTGGCGGAAGCAGCCGGAAACGGCCGGCACGTGCTGCGGCTCTCCTATGGCCGCAGTGAAGGTGTGCCAGCCGATGCGGCAGCCGCCGGAACGACGCCGGAAGCGGCATCGGACACAGAGCTTCTTGACACCGCTTTGCAGGACGCGTCAGCGCTCCTGACCGTGCCCGTCACGCGCGATGCACTCGTGGACTGGGACGTGGTGAGCTGGGCCGGGGCGCTGCCCTTTGCAGCCGTCGGGCACCGCCAGCGCGTTGCCGAAGTACGGGAGGTCTGCGCCGGCGTTGACGGGCTGCTGATGGTCGGCGGCTGGCTGGCCGGCAATGGGCTGGCGGCGGTGGTGGCCGACACGAAAAAGCAGCTGGCTGCGTTCCTGGCGAAGGGCTGAAACAAGTTTCCGAAGCTGTCCGCCGGACAGCTTCCCTGTCGCCCGCGATACCTTCTCGCCGGGCGGCCCGCAAGTTTTCCCCGGCGCCAAATTGTGTTTAGGGTCGATGACTATGGTCAATCAGAAGTCCGATGGTTTTCGTTCGCTGACTGGTTTCCATGGGGGTCTTCGGCGCGGCACCGCAGCAGCTGCGTTCGGAGCGGTACTGGTCCTGTCTGCAGGCGTTCCTGCATCCAACGCTGCAACGTCCGAGCTGCCGGCGTCCGGGCTGCTGGGCGATTCAGAGCAGACGGGCAGTGGCGCCGGAACGGGGCTGGAAGCCACCGTCGACGCTGCCGGCCTCGAGGCCTGGGCGGCAGCCGCACTGTCGAACGAGCGCGATAGTCGGGACGAGCCAGCGCCGTCCGGCCCGGCTCCGTCTGATTCGCCGTCGGAAACGCCCTCCGAATCACCATCGGTCCCGCCGTCGCTTGCTCCGCTGGTTCCGGCACCGGTCCCGTCCATGACCATCTCTGCCAGCCCGACGCCGGCCGTTCCCGTGCCCTCGCCGTCAGACCCAATCACGTCCGGCCCCATTACGTCCTACCCCGTTCCGTCGGTGCCGGTGCCGTCCGTTCCCGTGCCCACCACTCCGGTTCCCGTGCCCTCCCAGCCGATTCACACTGATCCTGCGCCGTCGCCGGCCCCGGCCTCCCCGGGAACGGCAAAGCCCGCCAGCCCCGCCGCCCCGCCGCCCACATCAGAGGAGACTGCCCCAGCGGGGATGCAGACGCCGTCGGCAACACCGTCACAATCGGGTAGCTGGACCGGGTCATCGACCGGCAACGGAAGCTCGTCCGTCTGGCAGCCGCCCGCCGGGCAGACACCTGGTGGGCAGGCGCTGGCCGGGTCTGTCACCGGAACGGGCTCCCAGGCCCAGTACGCGGGCGGCTCCGCACCGGCCGCCGGAGCCTCTTCGGCGGACACCAGCCCGTTCAAGGAAATCACCGGCCTCTCGGGTGGCTCCGGCCTCCGGGGGCGATCGGCTTCGGGGATTGCCGCCGGAGTCTGGGGATCGGCACAGCTCGCGGGCCCCAACAACATGGCCACGATCAGCTCGGCCTACATGCGCGGACCGGCCGAAAATGCCGTCATGAGTGCGTCGCACCGCGGGACCATCGCTCCGCAGGTGTGGTGGGGAGCGGGACTGCTTGCCGTCGCCGGGGCGGCTGGCGTGGCGGCAGTCAGGCTCCGGCGGGCGCTGTGAATCCGGCTGTGAAATTCACCACTTCTACACAGCGTAGAAGTTGAGTTTTTCGACTTAGGCCGCTCAGAAGGGGCAGGATAGTAACCATGAGCCACACTCCTGCCGAATCTGTCACCAAAATCGAAGAATCAGCCGAGCAGTTCTTCACCCTCTGGACCGTGTTCAAGCGCTCCGCCGAGGTCCTCCGTAGCGCCGATGCTGCCGAGGATTTCGACGCCCTGGTGGCGCGCCTGGCCGAGGCAGGGGTAGTCCACCGCGGAAGCTACGACGTTTCCGCCATGCGCGCCGACGCCGACGTCATGGTCTGGCTCCACGGCCCCAAGCCGGAGGCGCTGCAGCAGGCCATCCGCGACATCCGCCGCAGCAAGCTGTTCGCGGGAACCGAACTCGTCTGGTCCGCCATGGGCGTCCACCGCGAGGCGGAGTTCGCCAAGAACCACACCCCGGCGTTCTCCCGCGGCGTGGAGCCGGCGGAATGGCTGTGCGTGTACCCGTTCGTCCGCTCCTACGAGTGGTACCTGCTGCCGGAGGACGAGCGCGGCAAGATGCTGCGCGACCACGGCCTGCTGGGCCGCGACTTCCCGCAGGTCATTTCCAACACCGTCTCCTCGTTCGCCCTCGGGGACTGGGAATGGATCCTCGGCCTGGAGGCGCCCGAACTCGTGGACCTCGTGGACCTGATGCGCCACCTGCGTTCCACCGAAGCGCGCAACCACGTCCGCGAGGAGATCCCGTTCTACACCGGCCGGCGGATCACGTCCGGCGAGATCGCCGAGGTCCTCGCATGAGCCCGCTGGATCCCCAGGAAGGCACCGCAAATCCTGTCACCGAGACCGGCAGGATGGCTCCCAAGGAGTACGACGGCGTCCTGCTTGCCTCCTTCGGCGGCCCTGAGGGCCAGGATGACGTCATCCCGTTCCTCCGCAACGTCACCCGCGGCCGGGGAATCCCCGATGAGCGCCTCGAAGAGGTCTCCCACCACTACCGCGCCAACGGCGGCATCAGCCCGATCAACCAGCAGAACCGGGAGCTGAAGGCGGCCCTCGAAGCCGAGCTGGCGGCGCGGGGCATCGACCTGCCCGTGCTGTGGGGCAACCGCAACTGGGACCCCTACATCCCGCAGACCCTGCAGGACGCGTACGACGCCGGCCACCGCCGCCTGCTCATGCTCACCACCAGCGCGTACTCCTGCTACTCCAGCTGCCGCCAGTACCGCGAGGACATCGGCATGGCCCTGACCGAGACCGGGCTGGACGGCCGGCTGGAAGTGGACAAGGTCCGCCAGTACTTCGACCACCCCGGCTTCGTGGAGCCCTTCATCACGGGCACCGCCGACGGAGTCGCCGAGGTGCGCGCGCAGCTGGCCGCGGCCGGAAAGCCTGATGCGCCCATCCACGTTCTCTTCGCCACCCACTCCATCCCCACCCGGGATGCCGTGGCTGCCGGCCGCTCCGCGGACGAGCCGCGCGAGTTTGCCGAGGATTCCGCCTATGTGGCCCAGCACCTCGCCAACGGCGCGGAAATCATGCGCCGGGTGGAAGCCGATTCCGGCCTTTCGGCCCCGTGGTCCCTCGTTTACCAGTCACGCTCCGGCGCTCCCCATATCCCGTGGCTCGAGCCGGACATCAACGACGCCATCGAGGACCTCGCCAAGCAGGGCGTCGCGGGCATCGTGATCGTACCCCTGGGCTTCGTCAGCGACCACATGGAGGTTGTCTGGGACCTCGACACCGAAGCGCTGCAGACCTGCAAGGACCTCGGCATCGCCGCCACACGCGTGCCCACGCCGGGAACGCACCGCCGCTTTGTCGAGGGGCTCGTGGAGCTGATCTGCGAACGCACGGTGGCCAACAACGTCGCGGACCGCCAGGCCGTGACCGGCCTCGGCCCCTGGTACGACGTCTGCCGTCCCGGATGCTGCGAAAACTTCCGCGGCGAAAAGCCCACCATCGCCGGCGCCGACACCACCGTTGGACAAGGGCACGACCCCTACCCGGCAGGGCAGGACGCGAAGTGACAGTACGGATCGGCACCAGGGCGAGCAAGCTCGCCCTGACACAGACGCAGCAGACAGCCGACCGGCTGGCCGCGGTCGGAGGTTTCGACGTCGAACTCGTCCATGTCAGGACCGACGGCGACGTCCTCACCGGCTCGCTGTCCCAGATGGGCGGCACCGGCGTTTTCGTTGCCGCGCTGCGCGACGCACTGCTGCGGAACGAATGCGACGTGGCCGTCCACTCGCTGAAGGACCTGCCCACGGGTTCCGCCCCGGGCCTGACGCTGGCCGCAACCCCGCCCCGGGTGGACGTCCGCGACGTCCTCTGCGCCCGCGATGGACTCAAGCTGGCTGACCTGCCCAAGGGTGCCCGCATCGGCACCGGCTCTCCCCGCCGGGCAGCGCAGCTGCGCGCTGTCCGCCCCGACCTGGACATCGTGGACATCCGCGGCAACGTGGACACCCGGCTGGGCCGGGTGCCCGGGCTGCCGGGCAACGCCACCGAGACAGTGGTCGACGGGAAATCGTGCGATCTGGACGGCGTCATCCTCGCTGCTGCCGGGCTGGAGCGCATCGGGCGCCTGGACACCGTCACCGAATACCTGGAGACGGACATCATGCTCCCGGCCGCCGGACAGGGATCGCTGGCCATCGAATGCCGCACCGCCGAGGCGCCCCGCCGGACCGGCTCTGCGGAAGGATCCCAGGGCGTCCTGGCCCAGGCGCTGGCGGCCCTTGACGATGCCGATACCAGGCTTGCCGTCACGGCCGAGCGGGCACTGCTCGCCCGGCTGGAGGCCGGCTGTGCTGCCCCCGTGGGCGCCTACGCGTACCGCAAGGGCAGCATGCTCCACTTGGAAGCTGTTGTCTGCGCCGTGGACGGCACCGCCTCCGTGCGGGACAAGCGCGCCACCGACGGGCTCACCGAAGTCGGCGCCACGTTGCTGGGCATCGAACTGGCCGAGGTCCTGCTGGCAGCGGGAGCTGCGGACATCGCCGACCTGACGGCTTCCTGACGCAGCCGGCCACCGTATGCCAACGACGAGCGGGAAGAACCCGGCGGGCGGGCGCCCGCTGGAAGGATGCCGCGTCCTGGTGACGCGAAGCCCGGAGCGGTCCGGACCCCTCGCGGAGGCGCTGCGGCTGGCCGGCGCCACCCCCCTGCTGCTGCCGCTGACGGCCGCCGAGCGGGCTCCGGACCAGGCGGCGCTCAACGACGCCTTTGAAGCGCTGGGCGAGGGCAACTTTGAGTGGCTCGTGGTCAGCAGCGCCACCACCGTCCTCGCGCTGCAGGAGAAGGCGGCAGAGCACGGGGCGGAACTGCGGAACTGGCTTCCGGCCGGAACCCGCGTTGCCGCGGTGGGCCCCGCCAGCCGGCGCGCACTGGAGGCTGCGGGGGTTGCCGTGCACTTCCAGCCGCAGCACGACCATTCGGCCGCCGGGATAGTGGACGGCTGGCCCGGCGGTCCCGCCGCTGTGCTCTTGCCGCAGGCTGACATCGCAGCCCCGGCACTCGCCCGGGGGCTGGAGGCACAGGGTGCCCGCGTCCGCACGGTAGTGGCCTATGCCACGGTGGATTTCCCGGCCGAGCCCGGGCGCCGGTTAGGCCGCAATGACAGTGCCGGTGCACCGTTGCCGGTGCTGACGCCCGCCGAAGCAAAAGCCGAGGTCGACGGCGGCGTCCTGGCCGCCGTCGTCGCCGCCTCACCGAGCGCCGTGCGGCGCATCGCCGCGGCACTGGCGCCGCTCGCCTCCTGCCGCCTGGTGGTCATCGGCCCGGCGACCGCCGCCGAGGCGGAAGCCCAGGGGCTCGCCGTGGCTGCCACGGCGCGGGAGGCCACACCGGACGGGCTCGTCGCCGCCGTCATCCGGGCCGTCGTCGGCCCCTAGGCGCCGGCCATCAAAACAGCAGTCATCAACAGCAGGCAACACAGTGAAGGACAGGACATGAGCTTTCCGCACCACCGCCCCCGGCGGCTCCGCACCACCCCGGCCATGCGCAGGCTCACGGCCGAGCACCGGCTTGCACCGGCAGACCTGATCCTTCCGGCATTCATCCGCGAGGGGCTGTCCGAGCCCAACCCCCTTGCCTCCATGCCGGGCGTCGTCCAGCACACCACGGACACGCTGAAGCGGGCGGCGGCCGAAGCCGTGGAACTGGGCGTGGGCGGCATCATGCTGTTCGGCATCCCCGAAACCCGCGACGCCGAGGGAACGGCGTCGCTCGACCCTGACGGCGTGCTCAACAAGGCCATCCGGGACGTCCGGGCCGAGGTGGGCGACAGCCTCGTGGTGATGAGCGACGTCTGCCTGGACGAATTCACCGACCACGGCCACTGCGGCGTCCTGGACAGCGACGGCTACGTGGACAACGACGCCACCCTGGAGATCTACGCCAGGATGGCGGTGGCCCAGGCAGACGCCGGCGCCCACGTGCTGGGCCCGTCCGGAATGATGGACGGACAGATCGGCGTGATCCGCCAGGCACTTGAGGACGCCGGCCACGTGAACACCGCCGTCATCGCCTATGCCGCCAAATACGCGTCCGCGTTCTACGGCCCGTTCCGCGAAGCCGTGGACTCGCAGCTGAAGGGCGACCGCAGGACCTACCAGATGGACGCCGCCAACCGCCGCGAAGCCATCCAGGAGGTGGAGCTGGATCTTGCCGAGGGTGCGGACATGGTGATGGTCAAGCCGGCCATGAGCTACCTTGACATCCTGGCCGACGTCGCCGGGATCAGCACCGTGCCGGTGGCCGCGTACCAGATTTCGGGGGAGTACGCCATGATCGAGGCCGCGGCCGCCAACGGCTGGATTGACCGCCGGGCCGCCATCACCGAATCGGTCCTGTGCATCCGGCGTGCCGGCGCCAACATGGTCCTCACCTACTGGGCCAGCGAAATCGCCGGCTGGCTCAGGGAATCCTGATGCCGGAACCGGCCGCCGGTTCGCCGTCGGGTCAGGCCACAGATCCCACCCAGCCGGCGGGTCCCACGGAACCGGTAGGAGCCCGGCAGATCCTGCTGGGCCTGAACACCTTCGGCGACGTCGGAGTGGATGCCGCCGGGGAACCGAAGCCGCATGCCCGGGTGCTGCGGGAGCTGCTGGACCAGGCCGTCCTGGCTGACGCCGTCGGCCTGCACGCCTTCGGGGTGGGGGAGCACCACCGCCGCGACTTCGCGGTCTCCGCCCCCGAGGTGTTCCTCGCTGCCGCCGCGGCCCGGACCACCAGCATCCGGCTCGGTTCGGCAGTGACCGTGCTCAGTTCCGACGATCCCATCCGCGTCTTCCAGCGCTTCTCCACGGTGGACGCCCTGTCCGGGGGCCGTGCCGAGGTCATGCTGGGCCGCGGCTCGTTCATCGAGTCCTTTCCGCTGTTCGGCCTGGACCTGGCGGACTATGAGGTGCTGTTCGAGGAAAAGCTCGAGCTCTTCGACAGGGTGCGGGCGCAGAAGCCGGTCCACTGGGAAGGCCGCACCCGGCCGCCCCTGGCCGGCCTGAGCGTCTACCCGCCGCTGGAACACCACCTGCTGCCGGCCTGGATCGGCGTGGGCGGCACCCCGGAGTCCGTTCTGCGGTGCGCACAGTACGGCTACCCGATCATCTTTGCCATTATCGGCGGCCAGCCCCGCGCCTTCGCGCCGCTGGTGGAGCTGTACCGGGAGGCGATGGCCAAGTACGGCCAGCCCATGCAGCAGATCGCCACCCACTCGCCCGGGCACATCGCCGAAACTGATGAGGCGGCCCGCGAGGAGCTGTTCCCGCACTGGCTTGCCCAGCGGAACAGGATCGGCGCAGAGCGGGGCTGGGGCCCCGGAAACCGGCGCGAGTTCGATGCCATGTGCGGCCCGGAGGGAGCTCTCTACGTCGGCTCGCCCGAAACCGTGGCACAGAAGATTGCACTGTTGAAACGGAACCTGGGCGTTGACCGCTTCGACCTGAAGTACGGCAACGGGACGCTGCCGCACGAATCCATGATGCGCTGCATCGAACTCTTCGGCTCCGTGGTGGCACCCCGGGTGGCCGAGCTCGTCTCTGATGAAACTGTCCGGTGACACCCCCACAGACTGAAAGAATGGGAACCATGACTTCCAGCACCCCTCGCAACGAGGAACTCTTCGACCGCGCCCGCCAGCTGATGCCCGGCGGCGTGAACTCACCGGTCCGCGCCTTCGGTTCCGTCGGCGGCACGCCCCGCTTCATGGTGGCAGCCAAGGGCGCGTACCTGACCGACGCCGACGGCAAGGACTACGTGGACCTGGTCTGCTCCTGGGGCCCGGCCCTGCTGGGACACGCGCACCCGGCCGTCCTCGACGCCGTGCACGCCGCCGTGGACCGCGGGCTCTCCTTTGGTGCCTCAACCCCCGATGAGGCCAACCTTGCCGCCATCGTCAAGGAACGAGTTTCCGCCGTCGAACGGCTGCGCATGGTGTCCACCGGCACGGAGGCCACCATGACGGCGATCAGGCTCGCCAGGGGCTTCACCGGCCGCAACCTGGTGATCAAGTTCGCCGGCTGCTACCACGGCCACCTCGACGGGCTGCTCGCCTCTGCGGGCTCCGGCGTGGCCACGCTCGCCCTGCCCGGTTCCGCCGGGGTCACGGCGGCCACCGCCGCCGAAACCCTGGTGCTGCCGTACAACGACCTCGGCGCCGTCGAGGCCGCCTTCGCCGAGCACGGACCCAACATCGCCGCCGTCATCACCGAGGCTGCGCCCGCCAACATGGGCGTGGTCACCCCCGGCGAGGGCTTCAACGCAGGCCTGGCACGGATCACCGCCGAGCACGGCGCCCTGCTGATCGTCGACGAGGTCCTCACCGGTTTCCGCACCGGCTACTCGGGCTACTGGGGACTCACCGGGGGTGCCGCCGGCGCCGCCGAGAAGTGGACCCCGGATCTGCTCACCTTCGGCAAGGTCATCGGCGGAGGCATGCCGACGGCGGCACTCGGCGGCCGCGCCGACGTCATGGACTGCCTCGCACCGCTGGGGCCCGTCTACCAGGCAGGCACGCTGTCCGGCAATCCGGTGGCCATGGCTGCCGGCGTGGCCACCCTGACCCACGCCACCCGCGACGTGTACTCGTTCGTGGACGCCCGGTCCCTGGAACTGTCCAAGGCCCTGTCCGCCGCGCTGGACGCGGCTGGCGTCGACCACTCCATCCAGCGGGCCGGCAACCTGTTCTCGGTGGCGTTCGGCACGTCCGAGCACGGCGTCCACAACTACAGCGACGCGCTGAAACAGGAGGCGTTCCGCTACGCACCGTTCTTCCACTCCATGCTCGACTCGGGCGTCTACCTCCCGCCGTCGGTTTTCGAGGCCTGGTTCCTGTCCGCAGCGCACGACGACGCCGCCATGAACCGGATCTTCGATGCGCTGCCGGCCGCTGCGGAGGCCGCCGCCGCAGCCAAGGCCTCATAAGCCGTCCGCGCCGCCCGGCGTCGGGCTTGAAACGTTCGGCATAAAAAACTCTGGCACCCGCCGCGGCGGGTGCCAGAGTTTTTTGGTTACGTTCCGGCTTGCCGGGAGACTGCCTAGAAGGCTACCGTCACGTCACCGTTGGGCCATTCCTTCTGGATGAAGGCCTTGACCTCGGGGGAGTGCAGGAGCTCGTCCAGCTTCTTGATGCGGGGATCGTCCTTGGACTCCTCGCGCCAGGCCAGGAAGTTGGCGTAGGGGTTGTTCTCGGTGGACTCCACTGCCAGGGCGTCCGTGGTGCTGAGCCCGGCCTTCAGGATGAAGTTGCCGTTGATCAGGGCCAGGTCCACGGAGGGGTCCTTCAGGTCGTTGATCAGCAGCTCCGGCTGGTTCTCGGAGAACTTCAGCTTCTTCGGGTTCTGCTCATCGGTCAGGCCGATGACGGAGGAGTCATCCTTGATGTCCTTCACGAGGCCGGCCTTTTCCAGCACCCGGAGGGCCCGGACCTGGTTGGAGGGATCGTTGGTGATGGCGATCTTGGCGCCGTCCTTGATCTCGCTGATGTCCTTGACCTTCTCGGAGAAGGCGGCGTAAGGCTCGATGTGGACGCCTTCGCCGTGGCCGAACTTGTAGCCCTTGGTCTTGACCTGGTCCTCGAACCACGGCAGGTGCTGGTAGTAGTTGGCGTCCAGCGAGCCGTCGCTCAGAGCGGTGTTCGGCGTCTGGTAGTCCTCGATCTCCTTGATGTCCAGCTTGAGCCCGGCCTTCGGGGCGAGGTCCTGGTTGAGGAATTCAAGGATCTTGGCCTGCGGTACGGGGCTGGCGCCCACGGTGATCGTGACCGGCTTGGCGGGGTCAAGGGTCTGGGTGGACTCGGCGCTGGGGGCGGAGGAGCCGCCGCCGCACCCGGTCAGCGCCAGTGCCGCGGCGATGCCGGTGGCGAGGAGGGTGAGTGATTTACGCATGGGATGCTTTCCTTTCGAAATAGCCTAGGATCCCGACGGCGGCGCCGGGGAGATCCGAATCAGGTGCAGTGAGCGGCTACTCGCTGCGGTGAAGATTTTTAGCGGTGGTCCAGGCTCCGCGAGATCCATTCACCCGTGAGCTGGATGAGCTGGACGAGGACAATGATCAGCACGATGGTGACGATCATGACCGTGACGTCAAAGCGCTGGAAGCCATAGTTGTAGGCGAGCTTTCCGAGCCCGCCGCCGCCGACGAGGCCGGCCATGGCGCTGTACCCCACCAGGGTGACGACGGTGGTGGTCGCCGCGGCAACGAGCGCGGGCAGGGACTCGGGCAGCATCACCTTGCTGATGACCTGCATCCGGGTGGAGCCCATCACCTGCGCGGCGTCAATCTTGCCGTGGTGGACGTCACGGAGGCAGGCCTCCACCAGGCGGGCGAAGAACGGGATGGTTCCGATCGAGAGTGAAACGGAGGCAGCCACGGGGCCGAGGCTCGTCCCGACGAGGAGCCGGGCCAGGGGGATCAGGGCCACCATCAGGATTGCGAAGGGGATGGAGCGGGTGATGTTAACGACGATGTCGCTGACGATCCGGTTGACGACGGGCATGGGCCGCAGCCCGCCGGGAACGGTGACGTGCAGGAAGACCCCGAGCGGCAGTCCGACCAGCACGGTAAAGAAGGCCGAGATTCCCACCATCTGGAGGGTTTCCACGATGGCTTCCGGCAGCGCCTTGGCCAAAACAGGATTGCTGAAGATCTCGTTCACTTGGCGTCTCCCGTCTCGGCGGCGAAGTCAGTGTCCGCCGGGGCGAATTCGGCCAGTTCCGCGTCGTCGGCGGCCGTGTCAGCCAGTTTCGCGCTGATGCCGCGGTCCCGGAGGTAGTCCAGCACGGCGCGGTAATCGGCGTTGCTGGCAAGCTGGACCCGCAGGTGGCCGAACTGCTGGCCGCCGAGGGTTTCGACGCTGCCGGCCAGGACATTCAGGTCGATGTCAAAATGCCGTGCCACTCCGGTGAGCACCGGTTCCTTGGCGCCGTCGCCGGAGAGGAGGATCTCCAGCACCGGTCCCGTCTGGAGCGCACCCTTGATGGGTTCGGAGGCCGGCAGCGGCAGAAGGGCCCGCGCCAGTTTGCTGTCGAGATCCGAGGCGACCTCGGCGAGGGCGCCGGATTCGATCACGCGGCCCCTGGACAGCAGGGACACGGAGCCGCAGACACGCTTCACCACGTGCATCTCGTGGGTGATGATGAGCACCGTCAGCTGCAGGCGCCGGGTCAGGTCCTGGATCAGGTCGAGGATTTCGTCGGTGGTGGCGGGGTCCAGTGCGGATGTGGGCTCGTCACACAGCAGGACGTCCGGATCCGATGCCAGGGCGCGGGCGATGCCCACACGCTGGCGCTGTCCGCCGGAAAGCTGGGAGGGGTAGGCATTCTCGAATCCCTCCAGGCCCACAAGCTTCAGCAGCTCGGCGACCTTCGCCCGGCTCTTGTCCTTCGGCGCCTTGACGAGCTCCAGGGGATGGGCCACGTTGCCGGCGGCCGTGCGCGAGTCCATGAGGTTCGCGTGCTGGAAGACCATGCCGATGCGGCGGCGCGCGGCGCGGATCTCGGAGTCCCTGACAGAGCTCAGTTCGGTACCGTCAATGTTGACCGATCCCGACGTCGGACGGTCCAGCAGTGTCAGGCAGCGCACCAGGGTGGACTTGCCCGCTCCGGAGTGGCCGATGATGCCGTGGATGGAGCCTTTGGGGACAGAAAGCGATACCCCGTCAAGGGCCACCACTTCCTTTTTCCCCTGACGGTAGACCTTGCGCAGGTCGGTGACTGTGATCATTTATCCTCAGGAGGTTGGACTTGGGCAGGGCATAGCACAAGCACGGTTCTGAACTAAATTATGTCAGCGCAGGGAAACGCCAGCCACTTCCGAACATTATTCGGCTTCGGCAGGGCTGAACCGTTCTTCTGCGCCCTGACTGTTGCTGCGGACTGCGTGATCGACGGCGTTGCAGCATCATCCTGAATCGATGCAGGCGCGGATCGCCCGCCCGAGTTTGGCCGGGCGCTGTGATCTTCGTCCCAAGGCCTTCCGTTTTGTGACTGTCCGGACTTCGGCGCTATGCGGGTGCCTGCCCTAGAAACCCCCGCGGCTTGTGTCCTCGGGAGGCAGCACCGGCCAGTCACCCTCGATGACGGCCGTGGGCTTGGTCTTGCGGAGGTACTGCTGGAAGTCGGCTGCCTGGCTGACGGCCCAGTCCACCTGGAGCTGGTGCAGCTGGCTGGCCGGCATGCTCAGCTTGGGGAACTTACCGGCCATGGCGTCGAGCATGCGCAG
Source organism: Arthrobacter sp. NPDC057388 (assembly GCF_042668165.1). NCBI lineage: Bacteria > Bacillati > Actinomycetota > Actinomycetes > Micrococcales > Micrococcaceae > Arthrobacter > Arthrobacter sp. NPDC057388. The sequence continues at coordinate 41,779 of NZ_JBHVBL010000018.1, read as the reverse complement.
GGTTGCCAGGGCGTCCGCGGCCGAGGTGTGCGCGTTTTCAAGCTCCACGCCGTACTCCTCGCACAGCGCCGTCAGCGTCCTCTTTCCCTTGCGGTACCGGTCCACCTGCTTGTTCATGATGTAGGGGTCGAGCACGGGGAACCGGCTCAGCTGCGGGACGCCGTACCTGGCCGACTCGGCGGCCAGGACCGTGAAATCGTAACTGGCATTGAACGCGATCACCGGCACGTCGTCGTCGAACAGCCCCTGGAGCACAGCGGCGACTTCCCTGGTGACCTCCGCCGCAGGCCGGCCGTGGGTGCGGGCATGTTCAGTGGTAATCCCGTGGACGTCGCTGGCCTCGGCCGGTATCTCGACGCCGGGATCAGCCAGCCACTCATGCTCACGGATGACACTTCCGGAACTGTCCACCACCGTGACGGAAGCCGTCACGATCCGGGCGGCACGGGAGTTGCGACCCGTGGTTTCGAGGTCGAACGCGGCCCGGGGGAGAGTGTTCCAAGTGCTCATGGATCCAAATTACCCGGAGCCACTGACAGTCCTGGTGCTTGCCCCGCGCGTGTCCGGCCCATTGTGGGAAGACGCACACGAAGCCTCCCCCGGGAGCTGATGGTCCGGGCCGGCCGATAGTCTGGGGACATGCGGACGGAGTATGTGGAGGCGGTCTTGGCCGTAGTCGACCTCATCCCGGCCGGTGCAGCGGTGGCATACGGGGACGTCGCCGAACTTCTCGGCGCGGGAGGGCCGCGGCAGGTGGGTTCCGTACTAAGCCATTACGGCAGCAGCGTCCCGTGGTGGCGGGTAATGCGGGCCAGCGGACAGGCGCCGGACGGCCATGAGGCCGAGGCCCTCAACCACTACCTGAAGGAGGGCACACCGCTGCGCGGGGACTATCGGGAGTTTGCCAGGACGGGCGAGGGACGGTGGCGGGTGGATCTGACCGCCGCCCGGTGGGCGCCGTCCGACGCCGATTTCGACGCAGTGGATGTGATTGCTGAGCGGCTGGAAGCGTCGCTGCGAAAATTGTCAGTCCCCGATGATGGAATGTCCGTGTGACCGCAACACTTGATCAGATTTCCGCCCTCACTTCGGAACAGGACCACGCGGACTCCCTCTCCGCGGCCGGGTTTCCATCCGCCGGTCTTCGGCTGCTGCCCCCCCGCCAAGTGCACTCGCGCGTTCCGGTGCTCACTGAGGACCAGCTGGCCGCCGTCGAAGTGCCCCGCGGTGCCGGCCCCGTGCTGGTCCCCGGCGCGCCCGGCACCGGAAAATCCACCGTTCTCATTGAAGCGGCAATCCGCCGGGTGGAGGCAGGCGGGGTCGACCCCCAGCGCATCCTCATTCTTGCTCCCGGACGGCTTGCTGCCGATACCCTCCGCGACCGGTTCACCGCCCGGCTGAACAGGAGCCTGAGCACCACACCGGCCCGTACCTGGGCGGCGTACGCCTTTGACCTCATCCGCCGTGCCAAGGCGGAGGGGCTCCTGCCGCTGTCCAAGGCCCCCCGCCTGCTGTCCGGCCCCGAACAGGACCTCATCATCAAGGAACTGCTGGAGGGCCATGCCTTGCCGGGCCTTGGGCTGCCCTGGCCCGATGACCTCATGGCGGCCCTGCCCACGCGCGGGTTTCGGCATGAGGTCCGCCAGCTGTTTGACCGGATCACGGAGGCAGGCCGCACCGCCGATGACCTCGCCGGCCTGGGCCACGCGTGCGGGCGGCCTGACTGGGTTGCCGCTGCTGCCCTGTACGCCGAATACCGCGACGTCCTCGACCTCCGCATGCCGGAGGCGTTCGATCCTGCGGGCATCATCACGGCCGCACGCCAGCTCTTCCAGGATTTTCCGGAGTTCCTGGCGGCCGAACGCGACCGTCTCCAGCTGGTCCTGGTGGACGATATCCAGGAGGCCAATCCGGCGGTCTTCGAGCTCCTGGCTGACGTCGCAGCCGGGAAGGACGTTTATGTGACGTCGGCGCCGGACACGGTGGTGCAGGGTTTCCGCGGCGCGCGGCCGGATCTCGTGGCGGAGCTCCCCGTCCTTCTGGGAGGCGAGGAACGCGCGGTCGTTGAGAAGCCGCTGGTCCACGCCCACCGGCACCGGCCGGCAGTGGCCCGGGCCTGGCTGGGGGTAGCGGACCGGATTTCCCTCCGGGCCGGGGGTCAGCTGGCCCGGCGCCTGGACCCGGTTGTCCCCGATGCCGCCGGCGCTGACGCAGCCGGCGCCGAAGCCGAAGGCGCCGAGACCGGCGGCGCAGAGACCGAAGCCACGGTGACCGACGGCACCGTGGAAGCGCACCTCCTGCCGTCGCCGGTGCACGAGCTGCGCTACGTCGCCCAGAGGATCCTCGAGGCGCACCTTCGGGACGGGCGGCCCCTCGAGGACATCGCTGTGATTGTCCGGAACGGCGGCCAGCTGAGCCAGCTGCAGCGCTACCTCTCCGGCCAGGGGATTCCCGTCCGGATTCCGGTGGCCGAGTCCGCCGTGCGCGATGAAGTGGCTGTCCGTCCGCTGCTCGACGCCTATGCGGTGGCCTTGGACCCGGCGGTCCTCACGCCGGAATCGGCCGTGTCACTCCTGACGTCCCGGGTCGGCGGGGCAACGTCCCTCGAGCTGCGCCGGCTCCGCCAGTCGCTGCGGCGGGAGGAGCTGCTTGGCGGCGGTGGCCGCTCCAGCGATGCGCTGCTTGTCGAGGCGCTGCTGGAACCCGGCGCACTCGGCTCACTGGGCATCGAGGGCCGGTCCGCGCGCCGGGTGGCCCGCATGATCCAGGCCGGCCGGAAGGCCGTCGCCGAACCCGGCGCCAACGCGGAAACGGTGCTGTGGGCCCTCTGGCACTCCACCGGGCTCGCGGGAACCTGGACTGCCGCGGCCCTGGCCGGCGGGCTCGTCGGATCCCGGGCCGACCGCGACCTTGACGCCATGATGGCACTCTTCCATACGGCTGAACGCTATGTGGACCAGATGCCCGGGTCGGGACCGGAACAGTTCCTGGAATACCTGCTGAACCAGGAACTGCCCATGGACACCCTGGCGGCGCGCGCCCAGGTGGATGACGCCGTGGAGCTGATGACGCCGGCCAGTGCCGCCGGCCGGGAATGGCCGTTCGTTATCGTCGCCGGACTGCAGGAAGGTGTCTGGCCCAACACCCGTCTCCGCGGTGAACTGCTGGGCAGCACCCTGTTCGCCGACGCCGTCGAACACGGCGTGGAGTACGCGCTCCAGCTGGGCCCGCTGAGCCGCCTGCGGGAGATCCGCTACGACGAACTCCGCAGCTTTTCCACGGCGGTCTCGCGGGCACAGGAGGTGCTCCTGTGCACCGCCGTGTCGTCAGAGGATGAACAGCCGTCCTCCTTCCTGGATTACGTGGCGCCGCTGCTGCCGGACCAGGACGGGCGGGGCTACACCCCGGTGGAGCGGCCCCTGACGCTCCGTGCCCTCGTGGCAGAGCTCCGCCAGTACGCCCAGCTGGACGGCAGGTTTTCAGCCGAGGCGGATGAGGCCGTCCGCGTCCTCGCCCGGCTCGCCACAGCGGAACCGCCCGTACCGGGCGCCCACCCGGAATCGTGGTGGGGGCTTGCCCCGCTGACATCCGTGGACCGGGTTGTGCCGCCCGGCGGCACCGTCTATGTTTCGCCGTCCAAGGTGGAATCGGTGCAGAAATCGCCGCTCGACTGGTTCATCCAGGCCGCCGGTGGCGAAGCGGCCACAGACTTCGCCCGCAGCCTCGGTACCCTGGTGCACGCCATCGCACAGGACCTCCCCGAGGCCAGCGGAACCGAATACCTCGCCGAACTGGTCAAGCGCTGGCCTGCACTGGGCATGAAGGACAACTGGGAAGGCAAGCTGGACTTCCGCCGGGCAGAGGCCATGGTCCGGAAACTGGCGCAGTACATCCTCGTCATGCGCAGCGAGGACAGGCGTCTTGCAGGCGTGGAGCAGGACTTCGAGGTGGCGCTGCCCGAGCCCGGTTCCGTCCCCCGCGCGGACGTTCCCACTGACGAGGGGCCGCGCTCGGCCGTGCTGCGCGGACAGGTGGACCGGCTGGAGATCGACGCCGAGGGGCGCCTGGTGATCGTTGACCTCAAGACCGGCAAGCGGCAACCGGGCAAGGCCGAACTGGGCAGGCATCCCCAGCTGGGCGCCTACCAGGCGGCCGTTCTGGCCGGGGGCTTCGGCGCCGACGCGGCGGGTGCAGTGCCCGGCGGCGCAGTGCTTGCCCAGCTGGGCACCACTACGAAGAGCCCGGGCATCCAGCACCAGGATCCGCTGGAGCCCGGGGATAACTGGGCGATGGACATGGTGAACGATGCCGCTGCGGTGATGTCCGGGCACGAATTCGAGGCGAGGCACGATCCCGCCAAGGCAGGCTTCGGCGGACTCGGCTGCCGGCTGCCGGAGGTTTGTCCGCTGTGTGCACGTGGAAAGCAGGTTACCGAATGAGCCGGACGGCAGAGCTGCCCGAGCCCAGGTTCAGTCCCGAAGAGTTGTCCGTATTGCTGGGGGAGAAAAACCTGCCGACGGCGGAACAGTCGGCCATCATCTCCTCGCCGCTTACGCCCCGGCTGGTTATCGCCGGTGCAGGGTCGGGCAAGACGGCCACCATGGCCGACCGCGTCGTGTGGCTTGTTGCGAACGGCTGGGTCAAGCCGGAGGAAGTCCTCGGGGTCACCTTCACGAGGAAGGCTGCCGGGGAACTCGCCAGCCGCATCCGCACCAAGCTCAGTGCACTGCAACGGTCGGTCACAGGCGTTGCCGGTGCCGCTGCGGGCGCTGGTGGCGCCGTTGCGGGGGCCCTGCTCAGCGCGGACGCCCTGGAGCCGAAGGTTTCCACCTACCACTCGTTTGCCAGCGGCATCGTCTCCGACTACGGCCTGCGGCTCGGCATCGAACGGGACGTCGTGCTGCTGGGCGGTGCCCAGGCCTGGCAGTTGGCCAGTGAGGTCGTCGAGGCGTTCGATGGCGAGTACTCGCATTTCCGCGTGGCCAAGTCCACCCTCGTCAAAGCGGTCATCCAGCTGGCGGGGGAGTGTGCTGAACACCTCCAGGACCCGGACGGCGTTCACGGCTGGCTGATGCAGCGGCTCGCCGAGTTCGAGGCCCTGCCTTACGTGGCCGGCGCCAAGAAGAACCCGTCCCAGGCCGCGGGCGAGCTGGGAGCGATGCTTCGGACCAGGGCCAGCGTGGCGGAGCTCGTGGGAAGGTACGCTGACGCCAAACGGGCACGGGGAGCCCTGGACTTCGGCGATCTCGTGGCGCTCGCGGCACGCGTTGCCCGGGAGGTGCCCTTGGCGGCCCAGATGGAACGGCAGCGCTACAAGGTGGTGCTGCTGGACGAATTCCAGGACACGTCGCACGCCCAGCTGGTGCTTTTCTCCAGGCTTTTCGGGGACGGTCACGCCGTCACCGCCGTAGGCGACCCGAACCAGTCCATCTACGGCTTCCGCGGGGCCTCCGCCGGCCAGCTGTTCCACTTCGTCAACGAGTTCCCGGTCAGTGTGAAGGACAGCCAGACGGCTACGGAGACCCGCCGACCCGCCCCGGTGTCTTACCTGACCACTGCCTGGCGCAACGGCCGCAACATCCTGGCTGCAGCCAACCTCATCTCCGCCCCGCTCAGCGCCGCCGCGGCGCAGTCCGGGCCTGCCGGCCAGCGGACCTCCGGCGCCGCCGTGGAAGTGCCTGCGCTGCGGCCCAGCCCCGCTGCAGTGCAGGGCAGGGTAGTGATCGGCCGTTTCGCCACGGATGAGGATGAAGCGGCGGCCATCGCCAAGGACCTCCTGAAGTTCCGGGCCACGGATTTCGACGCCTCATCCCCGGGCGTCCAGCCGGCGATGGCCGTCCTGTGCCGCAGGCGCGCGCAGATGGAATGCCTCCGCAAGGAGTTCGAGGCCACAGGCATCCCCTACGAAATTGTCGGCCTCGGCGGGTTGCTGGACACCCCCGAAATCGTGGACCTGGTGTCGACGCTCCGGGTCCTGGCCGACCCCGGCCGGTCGGATTCCCTGATGCGGCTCCTGGCCGGTGCGCGGTGGCGCATCGGCACCGCCGACCTCATGGCGTTCCGGGACTGGTCCGCGTTCCTGGCCCGCCGCCGCGGCATGGCCGACGACGGCCGCGGAACGGGCGGCAACGGCCCGGCAGACGGGGACGAAGGGGATGCGGACGCCGCGGACGTCATCATCGAGGGGGACATCACCGACGCCGCCAGCCTTGTCGAAGCCCTGGACTGGCTGCCGCACGAGGGGTGGACGTCGGCGCACGGCCGCTGCCTGACGCCGGCCGCCCGCGAACGGCTGCAGCGCCTTGGCACGGAGCTGCGGCAGCTTCGGGGGCTGATCGGCGAGGACCTGACCACGCTGCTCGGGGAAGTGGAGCGGGCCATGCTGCTGGACATCGAGGTTGCCGCGAGGCCCGGGTTCAGCATCCACCAGGCGCGGCGGAACCTGGATGCCTTCCAGGACGCGGCCGCCGGCTTCCTGCAGACATCCCACCGGGTTGATGTCCTGGCTTTCCTTTCCTGGCTGGAAGCGGCGGCAGCAGAGGAGGGCGGCCTGGACGTTCCGCCGGCGGACGTCAACCACGAGGCAGTCCAGTTGCTGACGGTGCATGCCTCCAAAGGACTCGAGTGGGACGTCGTGTTCGTGCCGGGCCTGAACTCGGGCGCGTTCCCCAGCAGCCGTGACTCAAGGTGGAGCAGCGGTTCCGCGGCCCTGCCCTGGCCGCTGCGGGGTGACCGTGCGGATCTTCCCCAGTGGGACCTTGACCAGCCGGACCAAAAGGGGTGGCTGGACGCCGAGAAGGTGTTCAAGGGAGACGTGCAGGCCCATGGGGAGGCTGAGGAGCGAAGGCTCGCGTACGTGGCCTACACCCGCGCCAAGCATGTGCTCTGGGTCTCCAGCGGTGCCTGGGTCGGTGGGCGCGGGGCGATTGCAGAGATGTCGCCGTTCCTTGCCGAGCTCGCGCCGCTGGCCGAACAGGACACTGCGGAGATCCATCCCGCCTCGGTCGACGAGGAATCCCTGCCCACGGAAAGTCCCCTGACCCGCGAACTGGAGGTGGCGGCCTGGCCGTACGATCCGCTCGAAGGTCCCGTGGACCCGCGCAACGGCAACCGGCTCCGGCTGGTTCCGGGCCGGCGAGCGGCCATGGACAGGGCCGCGGAGCGGCTGCTTGCCGAGATCGCTGCTGCCGAGGCCGGCACGCCCGGCCTTCCTGAAGGCGAGCGGCTCCGCCCCCTGGCGGCCGGCTGGGAACGCGAGGCTACCCTCCTTCTGGAACGCCGTGCAAGGAGGGCCCGGAGCCGTGACGTGCATCTGCCCGGACACATCTCAGCGTCAACCCTGGTGGACCTGGGCGAAGACGCCGAGGCCGTGGTCCAGCGGCTCAGGCGACCAGTCCCGCGCGAACCGGGCATGTCCGCCCGCAAGGGCACCGCCTTCCATGCCTGGGTGGAGGAGTACTTCGGAACGGCGGGAATGCTGGATCTCGGCGAAGCACCCGGCTCTGACAACCACATTGACGAGGCATACGGCCTCGATGACATGGTGGCCACCTTCAAGAACTCCCGGTGGGCTCACCGGTCGCCGGCCTACGTCGAAGTCCCCGTGGAGACCCGCATCGGCGACGTCGTTGTCCGGGGCCGGATCGACGCCGTGTTCCGTGACGCCGACGGCGGATGGGACCTGGTGGACTGGAAGACCGGCCGCCGGCCCTCGGCAGCGCAGCTGAAAACCAAGGGCGTCCAGCTGGCCGTCTACCGGCTGGCCTGGGCAAGGCTCAAGGGCGTGCCGGTGGAAGAGGTTCGTGCAGCCTTCTTCTACGTGGCGGACAACCATGTGGTGCGCCCGCACGACCTCGCATCAGCCGCCGAGCTGGAAGGAATCGTGGCCGCTGCCCTGGCTAACCAGGAAACCTGACCGGTTAGGGCGTCTTGGCCTCGACGACCGTGAGGGCAACCGTCGACGTGTCGGCGCCCGATGGCTTCGGAGCCGGTGCCTCATCCTCCCCCTGGGCGGCGTCGGCTTCGCCGGATGACCCGGGGCTGTCCGGTTCAGAAGAAGCATCCGGGCCTGCCGGCCGGCCAGCCGGCTGATCCGCGTCTTTCCCGGCTCTCACCTCATCTGCAGGGATGGGCGTTACCTCCACAGCGGGCGGCGTCACTGCGGGCGGGATGGGCGTGACGTGGACGGCGGGCATGGCCTCCGAGACATCCGTGGCTGCAGGTGCGTCCACCAGTCCGGGTGAAGCCGCGGCCTGTCCGGTTGGCGGGGACCCGGGCTTGGCCGGCGGGAGCGGTTCCACGCTGATCGGCTGTCCGCCGTACTCGGCAATGTCGTCGGCCAGAGTGGAGAGCATCCCTTCCGCCTCGGCGATCATCTCGCTGTCCGCTGCTGCGATGCCCTTGACAAGGTACTGCGCCAACGCGAATTCGGCCGAGAGCGCGGCGCGCCGCAGCAGATGGTTGTCGGGGGAGTCCCGTCGCTTTGCCCTGTAGTGCTTGACCACGGCGTCAACGAACTCGTGCTCATTGGACGCCACGAGCCAGGCGAGGTCGTCTGCGGGGTCCCCGATGCGGAGGTCGGTCCAGCCAGTGACGGCCGTGACACGGTTTTCCTCGACCAGCAGGTTGTCCTCGTGCAGGTCACCGTGCACCACACAGGGGTTGAACCGCCACAGCGAGACGTCCTCCATGGCGTGTTCCCAGCGGCGGAGCAGGAGGGCCGGAATCTTGCCCGTAGTGGCGGCCATGTCGAGTTCGTTGAGCCTGCGCTGGCGGAACTCGTTCGGGGTGTAGCTGGGCAGGTCCGCGTTGCTTACGAGTGTGCGGGGCAGGTCGTGGATGGCGGCCAGCGCCGTGCCGATCTCCTTGGCAAGCTCCTGCGGACCCGAGGTCAGCTCTTCCACCGTACGGGTGGCGCCGTGCAGGTGCGAGTAGACGAAGGTGGTGAGGTTCTGCTGCCGCACGGTGCCGGCCACGGTCGGCATGAGGAACGGCAGTTCGGCGCGAATGGCCGGTGCGAAGGCGCGCAGGACCAGGAACTCGGTCTCCAGCCTGGTGCTGGCTTCCGCGTGGCGGGGTGAGCGGACGCGCCAGCGCTTGCCTTCGGCATCAAGGAGGAGAGCCGAATCAAAGTCTGCCGGGTCATCCGGGGCAGAGCTCACAGCGGTAGGGCTCAGTCCGGGGACTGCCGCGGTGGCCACAGCTGCCAGTTCGATGGGTTCTCTTCTCACGGTTCCACGGTAGATTGAGCGGCGTCCAAGACGATGATGTGCCGCGGCGAGTCTCCAGATCCGACCAAATATGGCTGGCGCGGGGCGGGGAGGAGCCTCCGTGTCCGGGCCTTCCGGGCCCTCCCAAAATGTAAATTGTCAGTGCGAGTCAGTACGGTGGATACATGAGTCATGCGGAGGCCGCTGCGCCGGTCGGTCAAACGGCGGGCACCATCCCGGAAAATCGTCTGCGGGCAGGAGAGCTGCCCGCCAATCACCTGTTCGACACCGTGCTGCCGGTCCGGCCCGCGATGGTCAACAGGGAATCCGTCGAGCGGATGCGGCCCGGCCTCGTAGAGGACCTGTTAGCCGCCGGAACCGCCAAAGCCATGATCCTGTCCGGCCGGCATGCGCTGGTGGACGGGGACGCCCTTGTCCTGGCCGAGGCCACCCCGCTGTTGGAGCGGCTTGAGGCTTTGGCCTCCGCCCCGGCCCACGTCATCTATCTTGGCACCGCACTTGGCTCGGACGGTCTGCCTGCGGGGACTCAGCTCCTGCTCTTCATCCTGCCGGAACGGGTGGAGCCCGCTCCGGCCGGTCTCCCCGCTGCAGCCAGTTGGGAAGGCTTCCGGGACATCGCCGCGCAGCTGGATCCCACACACACCGCACTCTTCGTTGAAGCAAGTGCCATTGCCAACTGGCACGCCACCCACACGCACTGTCCCCGGTGCGGCACCGTCACGGACGTGGAAGCCGGCGGCTGGGTCCGGCGGTGTCCCGCCGACAACTCCGAACACTATCCGCGCACGGACCCGGCCATCATTGTCACAGTGGTTGGCCCGGACGGCCGCGTCCTGCTGGGCGGCGGTGGCCCGCTGGATGCCAAGAACTACTCCACGCTGGCCGGATTCGTTGAGCCCGGGGAGTCCCTGGAGCAGGCGGTGGTCCGGGAGATCCAGGAAGAGGTGGGCGTCAGGGTCAAGGCCTGCCAGTACCTCGGCTCCCAGTCATGGCCCTTCCCGGCATCCCTTATGCTCGGCTTCACAGCCGTCACCGATGACACGGAAGCAAAGCCCGACGGCGTCGAGGTCACCAGGGCGCGCTGGTTCAGCCGGGAGGAAATCCAGGAAGCCGTGCTCAGCGGAGAGATTGTGATCTCCACGCGGCTCTCCATTGCCAGGGCCCTGATTGAGCACTGGTACGGCGGCGTGATCCAGGACCGTCCGGCGGACGCCTGAACCAGCATCCATCCACACAAAGCAAGCAGCAAGAAGTGACGACAGAAATTCCTGATGGCAGTGCCTCCCTGGAGGACCGGATCCTTGGCGGCCTCGATGCCGAGCAGCGGGAAGTGGCCACGACCCTGACCGGCCCGCTCTGCGTGCTCGCCGGAGCCGGCACCGGCAAGACCCGTGCCATCACCCACAGGATCGCCTACGGCGTGCACTCCGGTGTTTACAGCCCGCAGCGGTTGCTGGCAGTCACGTTCACGGCCCGCGCGGCAGCGGAAATGCGCAGCCGGCTCAGGGATCTCGGGGCCGGGAATGTCCAGGCCAGGACCTTCCACGCGGCCGCGCTGCGGCAGCTGCAGTTTTTCTGGCCGCAGGCGATCGGCGGGGCGCTGCCCAACCTGCTGGACCACAAGGCCCAGATGATCGCCGAGGCTGCGCGCCGCCTGAGGCTTAGCACCGACCGCGCCTCCATCAGGGACCTGGCGTCGGAAATTGAGTGGGCCAAGGTGTCCATGCTCACGCCGGCAAACTACCTGGAAAATGCGCAGGACAGGGGGGCGCCGGGAGGCTTCGACCTCACCGCCGTCGCGCGGGTGTTCCAGGCCTACGAGGACGTCAAGACCGACCGTAACGTCATCGACTTCGAGGACGTCCTTCTGATCACCGTTGGCATTCTGCAGGAAGACCCGAAGGTAGCGGCAACGGTCCGGGAACAGTACCGGCACTTCGTGGTGGACGAATACCAGGACGTTTCCCCGCTGCAGCAGCGTCTCCTGGAGCTCTGGCTTGGCGGCCGCAATGAGCTGTGCGTCGTGGGCGACGCCAGCCAGACCATCTACTCGTTCACGGGAGCGTCCCCGAAGCATCTCCTTGGATTCAAGGCCCAGTATCCGGACGCGAACGTGGTCAAGCTGGTCCGGGACTACCGTTCCACACCCCAGGTGGTGGCGCTGGCCAATGACCTGCTGGCCTCGCGCCGCAGCGGCGGACCGGCGGCCGATGCCGCCTGGGCCACGCCGCTGAAGCTCGTGGCCCAGCGGAGCCCGGGGCCACGGCCGCAGTTCACGGAATGCACGGATGACGAAGCCGAGGCCGCAACAGTCGCCGGGAAGATCCGCACCCTTCTCGACGACGGCGTGCCGGCGAGCGAAATCGCCGTCCTTTTCCGCACCAACGGACAGTCGGAGGCCTACGAGCAGGCTCTTGCCTCGGCCGGAATCGGCTACCAGCTGCGCGGTGGCGAGAGGTTCTTCGCGCGGAAAGAGGTCCGCGACGCGATCCTGCAGCTCCGTGCTGCCACCCGCGCCGTTTCCGCGTCCGAGCCCGAGCCGCTGGGCCAGCTGGTGCGCGACATCGTAGCGTCGCTGGGCTATACGGACACCGCCCCGCACAGCGGCGGTGCCCTGCGGGAACGCTGGGAATCGTTGGCCGCCCTGGTGGCCCTGGCGGACGAGCTGGCGCAGAACCGCGGGCCGCAGTTCGGCCTCCCGGACTTTGTCAACGAGCTGCAGGAGCGTTCGGTTGCCCAGCACGCCCCCACCGTGCAGGGCGTAACGCTGGCCTCCCTGCACGCGGCGAAGGGCCTCGAATGGGACGCGGTCTTCCTCGTGGGACTAAGCGAGGGCCTCATGCCCATCTCCTTCGCAGATACTCCCGCAGCCGTGGACGAGGAACGCCGCCTGCTCTACGTGGGAATCACGCGGGCCCGGGAGCATCTCGCCCTGTCGTGGTCCACGGCGAGAACCCCGGGCGGGCGTGCCAACCGGAAGCCGTCCCGCTTCCTTGACGGGCTGCGCCCGGACTCGGTGACGAGTTCGGCAGCCCGGGGGAGGGGAACAGCGCCGCGCCGCAAGGCGGCCGCACCAGCGTCCTGCCGGGTCTGTGGCAGCATGCTGGCCACCGGAGCCGAACGGAAGGTGGGACGCTGCAGCCAGTGTCCGCCCAGCTACGAAGAGCAAACGTTCAACGCCCTTCGTGACTGGCGCAAGGAGGTCGCGCAGTCGGCCGACGTCCCGGCCTTCGTGGTGTTCACGGACGCGACCCTCACCGCCATCGCCGAAGCCCGGCCGTCCTCCCTGGAGGAACTTGCCCGGCTCGCAGGTGTTGGCCCGTCCAAACTTGAGCGGTACGGCGAAGCAGTCCTCGCGGTCCTAACGGAAAGCAGCACCCTCTGATGCCTGAAAACCGAAGCACCGGAACCCAAGACACCCGAACCCAAGGCGCCCGCATACATGGCGCCACGACGCCGCTGACCACCCATGACGGGGCTCCCGTCGAGGTGCGGCGTTCCGCCCGCCGGCGCCGCACCGTTGCGGCCTTCTGGGAGAACGGAACCGCCGTCGTCGCCATACCCGCCCACTTCACCCGAGCACAGGAGGCGGACTGGGTCCACCGGATGCTCCAGAAGCTCCGGACGCAGGGGGAGAAACGGTCGCGCGGCGCGGGACGCAGGCCGGCCTCGGACGCGGCGCTCGCCGCGCACGCGGCACAGCTTTCGGCCAGGTACCTCGGCGGCAGGTCGGCGCCCACGTCGGTCCGGTGGGTCAGCAACCAGAACTCCCGCTGGGGTTCGGCCACGCCCTCCGACGGGTCCATCCGGCTCTCGGACAAGCTCCGGCCCATGCCCCAGTGGGTCATCGACTATGTGCTGCTGCACGAACTCGCGCATCTGCTGGTGGCAGGGCACAACGCTGCCTTCTGGAAACTGCTGGAGGCGTACCCGGAAACGGAACGTGCCAAGGCATTCCTGGAGGGCGTGTCGTTTGCCATGTCACGCGGCGTGGCCCCCGGCGAGCCGCAGGAAGAAGCCGGACAAGGCGAAGCAGGACAAACAGAAGAGGCCGACGCCGGGCGGTTGCCCTTCAACGTCGGCCTCTAGCGCAACGTCGGCCTCTAGCGGCCGCTAGCTCTTCGGAGCTTCGCCGCCGCCCCCGTCACCCTCGTTCGTGCTGCTGTTGTCCGTGCCGCCGTCAGTCTTCCCGTCTTTACCCGCAGCGTCTTTATCCTCAGCGTCTTTGTCCCCGGCGTCATTGTCAGCCGGGGTGTCAAAGCCGCCGTTCAGGAGCTTCTGCAGCGCGTCGTCCACTTCGCTGTCACTGGCCTCGGCGAGCTTGCGGCGTTCGCTGAAGCCCTTGGGATCGTCAAGGTCCTCGGCGGTGGGAAGCAGGTCCGGGTGCTTCCAGATCGCGTCGCGGCCGTCGATGCCGCGCTCAGCCTTGAGCGATGCCCAGAGCGTGGCGGCCTCACGGAGGCGGCGGGGGCGCAGTTCCAGCCCGACGAGGGATGCGAACGCGTGTTCTGCGGGACCGCCGGTGGCGCGGCGGCGGCGGACCGTTTCGCGGAGCGCCGCGGCGGAGGGCAGGACCTTCTCCGTGGCGGCAGCGGTGAGTTCGTCCACCCATCCTTCGACGAGGGCCAGCGCTGTTTCCAGCTTCTGCAGGGCCAGATCCTGTTCCGGCGTGCGCTGCGGCATGAAGACGCCCTGCGACAGGGCCTCCTGGATGCCCTCCGGGTTGCTGGGGTCAAGGTCCCGGGCCAGTTCCTCGATCCGCGAGGTGTCGATGTGGATGCCCCGGGCGTAGGCCTCGATGGCGCCCAGCAGGTGTCCGCGCAACCACGGGACCTGGACGAAGAGCCGGGCATGGGCGGCCTCGCGGACGGCGAGGAAGAGCCGGATGTCGTTCTCCGGAAGGCTGAGGCCTTCGCCGAACTTGGCCACGTTGCCGGGCAGAAGTGCCATTTCCAGATCGGCCAGCGGAACCCCGATGTCGGTGGAGCTGACAACGTCAGTGGAGAGCGCGCCGATGGCCTGGCCCAGCTGCATCCCGAAGATGGCGCCGCCCACGTTCTGCAGCATGGAGGAAGCGCCGCCCATCATGGACTTCATCTCCTCCGGCATCTGTTCGGTCATGGCGGTGGAGAGGGCGTTGGCCACGCTGTTCGCCACGGGCTCCGTCAGGCGCTTCCAGGTGCCGAGTGTCTCCTCGACCCATTCGGCCCGCGACCACGCCTTGCCGATGAGGCCGGTTGCGGGAAGGTCCGTGACCTGGTCGAGCCACAGCTCGGCGAGCCGCAGCGCCTCATCCACTTCGCGTGACTGGGCAGACGTGACGGACGGGTCGGTGCTGCCTGCGGCCACGCGGCGGGCGTTGTCGTGGGCGAGCTTCCAGTTGACGGGGCCCTCGGAGGGGGCGCTCATCATGGCCTGGACCTGGGAGAACATCTGGGCCAGCAGGTTGGGGTCGTTCGGGAGTCCGGCGGCCTTGGCCAGTTCTGCGGGGTCAATGTCGCCCATGCCCTTGCCGCCCATAAGGTTCTGCAGCATCTCCGCCAGCGGATCCTTGGGGTTTTCGTCGCCGTTGGACGGATTGAGTGGATTGGAGGTCATGATCCCGCCGATCGTCGGTGTGACTATTAATCAACTTCACGCTACCCCGTGCGGGAGGGGCTGTCTGCTGAAAGCAGGCACTTTCGCTGTAGGCAAAGAGCTAACGGCCGGCCGGGACGCGTAGTGTTAGAAACCGGAACGTATGTAGGCTGCGCCCGGCTGTCCGCCGGGCTGCTGCCGCGGTGCAGCGCTGAATGACGCGGTGCGGAGAGGTCCTTCAGTGACGATTACCAAGGGCGGCCAGCCCGCAGAGGAATCCCCGGCGCCCGCCTCCGGTGGCGGGACTTCCGACGGAACCGGAGAAGCGCCCAGATCCCGGCGTGCCCGGGGCCGGGACCCGCGCATCTCCGCGATGACGCTGTCCGGACTCCTTGCGCTCGGGCTGGGCGTGGCGGCGGCGGTGCTGCCGGTTCCGTACGTGGTGGAATCGCCAGGGCCCACGTTCAACACATTGGGCACGGAAAACGCGAAGCCCGTGATCAGCATTTCCGGCCGCGAGACGTTCCCTGCCAAGGGGAACCTCGATCTCACCACGGTCTATGTCGACGGCGGCCCCAACGGTCCCGTCAGTGTCTTTGAGGCATTCTCGGCGTGGCTTGACGGTTCCAAAGCGGTGTACCCCGAGGAACTGATCTTCCCGACGGGGGTGACCAAGGAGGAGTCCCAGCAGGAGAGTGCCGTGGCCATGGCCACCTCCCAGGAGAACGCGGTGGCGGCGGCCCTGAAGGGCCTGGACATCCCTTACGGGCAGAAGCTCGAAGTGGCGGACCTGTCCGATGGCTCGGCGTCAGCGGGGAAGCTGCAGAAGGGTGACGTCTTCACGTCCATCAACGGCAAGGCCGTGACGTCACTGGAGGTGATCCAGGAGGAACTGGCCGCCGGTAAGGGCAAGCCCGCAGCCGTCGTCGTAAGCCGGGACGGCAGGCAGGTCACGGAAACGGTGACGCCGGCCAGGAACCCCTCCGGACGGTACATCCTGGGTGTTCTGCTGCAGTACCGCTTCACGTTCCCGTTCGACGTGAAGATCTCACTCGACAAGGTGGGCGGCCCGAGCGCCGGGATGATGTTCGCCCTGGGAATCATGGACACCCTGACGCCCGGTGACCTCACGGGCGGAAAACACATCGCCGGGACCGGCACCATCAGCCCCGACGGCGTGGTGGGCCCGATCGGCGGCATCGCGGTGAAGATGCACGGTGCCCGGGCTGACGGCGCCACGATGTTCCTGGCTCCGGCGGCCAACTGCGCCGAGGTGGTGGGGCACATTCCGGACGGACTGCAGGTGGTCAAGGTGGAAAACCTTGGTGAAGCGAAGTCCGCCGTGGAGCTGGCGGCCAAGGGCGCCGACACATCGGGACTTCCGGCCTGCACCAACAACTAGACTAAATCGAGGAACTAAGGCCCCGGTCCGCTCGTGGCACTAATTGAGAGCCGGTGCCGGCGCAATGCGTGCCCTCCACTGAAAACTTAAAATTAAGAACAGCAACTGACAAAGCTATGAGGTACGAGTTTGTCCCGTCCTGCCAGCCCCACCCCGCCCGGAAAACTGCAGACAAGGCGCGGTGCTTTGACGCCCACGCTCATCGTCGTTGCGCTGGTCGTCGTCGGGTTCATCTTCTTCGCCAACGTGTGGACGGACGTCCTGTGGTACCAGCAGCTTGGCTACTTTGAGGTGTTCCTGACGGAGAACCTGGCGAGGATCGGAATTTTCGCCGCCGGCTTCCTCATCATGTTCGCCGCCGTGTTCTACGCCATCCGCATCGCCTACCACGCCCGGCCGGTCTATGCACCGGATTCGGACATCCGGGACAACCTCAACCGCTACCAGGCGCAGCTGGAACCGGTGCGGCGGGTGGTCATGATCGGTCTGCCCGTGCTCTTTGGTCTTTTCGCGGGCAGCGCCGCCTCCAGCCAGTGGCAGAAAGTGATGCTGTTCTTCAACCAGGAGTCCTTCGGCCAGACTGATCCTGAGTTCGGGCTCGACATCGGCTTCTACCTCATGACGCTGCCGTTCCTGGGCTTCGTCACCGGATTCCTGATCAGCGTGGCCATCGTGGCCGGCATCGCAGGCATCCTCACGCACTACCTCTACGGCAGCATCAGGATCATGGAACGCGGCATCTTCACCAGCCGCGCCGCGCAGATCCACCTCGCCGTCACCGGCGCCTCATTCCTGATCCTGCTGGGCATCAACTTCTGGCTGGACCGTTACTCGGCACTGCAGAACAGCGGGGGCCGCTGGGCCGGTGCGCTGTACACCGACGTCAACGCGGTCATCCCCACCAAGGCGATCCTGGCTGTCGCGGCGGCCCTCGTCGCCATCCTCTTCATCGTCGCAGCGATCATCGGCAAGTGGCGGCTTCCGGTCATCGGCACCGCGATGCTGGTCATCACCTCCATCCTCGCCGGCGGCGTCTACCCGTGGGTCATCCAGCAGTTCCAGGTCCGGCCCTCGGAGCAGACCCTCGAGCGGAAGTACATCGAGCGCAACATCGGCATGACCCGGGCAGCGTACGGCCTTGACCAGGTGAAGGTGGAGCGGTACAACGCCACCACCACCACGACCGCCGGCGCCCTTGCCCCGGACGCCCAGACCACGGCGAACATCCGGCTCCTGGATCCGAACCTCATCTCCGACGCGTTCTCCCAGCTTGAGCAGTTCCGCCCGTACTACCAGTTCCCCAAAGCACTGAACGTCGACCGGTACATGGTGGACGGCAAGGTGCAGGACACCGTCATCGCCGTGCGCGAGCTGAACCCTGACGGCCTTGCCGCCGACCAGCAGTCCTGGCTGAACCGCCATGTCGTCTACACGCATGGCTACGGTGTTGTCGCCGCGAAGGGCAACAAATTCACCACCGACGGAAAGCCGGAGTTCCTGCAGTCCGGCATTCCGTCCACCGGCGTGCTGGGCAATGACCAGACCTATGAACCGCGCATCTACTTTGGCGAGGACTCCCCGGACTACTCGATCGTGGGTGCACCGGAAGGCGCATCGCCCCGCGAACAGGACCGTCCGGCATCCAGGGAGGGCGGCGAGACGCAGTACACCTTCACCGGAAACGGCGGCCCGAACGTCGGCAGCTTCTTCAACAGGGTGCTGTACTCGATCAAGTTCCAGTCCTCGGACCTGCTGCTGTCCGACGGCGTGAACGAAGCCTCGCAGATCCTGTACGAACGCAACCCGCGTGAGCGTGTGCAGAAGGTGGCGCCTTACCTGACGGTCGACGGCAACGCTTACCCCGCGGTGGTTGACGGACGGGTCAAGTGGATCGTGGACGGCTACACCACCAGCCAGTACTACCCGTACTCGCAGCAGGAGCAGCTTTCCGACGCCACCACGGACTCGCAGACCACCGCCGGCCGCAACGTCGCGCTGCCCAACAGCTCCGTCAATTACATCCGCAACTCGGTCAAGGCAACTGTGGACGCCTACGACGGTTCCGTCACGCTGTACGCCTGGGATGACCAGGATCCGCTGCTGAAGGCCTGGCAGAAGGTGTTCCCGTCCACCCTGAAGCCCTATTCGGAAATGTCCGGCGCAGTCATGAGCCACGTCCGCTACCCGGAGGACCTGTTCAAGGTCCAGCGTGAGCTGCTGGGCCGTTACCACGTGACGGATCCCGTGAGCTTCTACAAGAACGACGACGCGTGGAGCGTTCCGAACGACCCCACCGTCTCACAGGAGGTCAAGCAGCCGCCGTTCTACATGTCGCTGCAGATGCCGGACCAGAAGGCCCCCGCGTTCCAGCTGACGTCCTCCTACATTCCGCAGGTGGTCAACAACAACGCCCGCAACGTCCTTTACGGCTTCCTCGCGGCCGATTCCGACGCCGGTTCGCAGAAGGGCGTGAAGGCGGAAAGCTACGGGCAGCTCAGGCTCCTGCAGGTTCCGCCGGAATCCCAGGTGCCCGGCCCCGGCCAGGCGCAGAACAAGTTCAACTCGGACCCCGCGGTCTCCCAGGCCCTGAACCTGCTGCGGCAGGGTGCATCCGATGTGCTCAACGGCAACCTGCTGACGCTTCCCGCCGCCCGGGGCATGCTTTACATCCAGCCCGTCTACCTCAAGTCCACGGGCGAGACCTCCTACCCGACGCTGCAGAGGGTCCTGGTCGCCTTTGGCGACAAGATCGGCTTCGCGCCCACCCTGGATGAGGCCCTCAACCAGCTGTTCGGGGGCCGGTCCGGAGCCCAGGCAGGGGACGCGTCCAACGGCAAGACGCCGACCGCGCCCGGTGGCGGGGCCACCCCGCCGTCAACGGGCTCGGATGATGCCAAGGCAGCGCTGAAGGCAGCCCTGGACGAAGCCAACGCGGCCATCAAGGCGGGCCAGGAAGCCCTGGCCAAGGGCGACTTTGCGGCGTACGGCGAGCAGCAGAAGAAGCTCTCCGATGCGCTGCGGAAGGCGCTTGACGCCGAGGCGCGGCTTGGCAGCACCGGGACGGCCAGCAGCCCGACGTCGCCGTCCGCGACGCCGACGCCGTCTCCCAGCAGCTGACGCTCTGCTGACGTTCTGCTGACCCAGCTCCGCTGAGCCCGTCAAAGGCCGGCCTTCCCCGCATGGGAGGGCCGGCCTTTCCCGTAGAGGATGTGCGGGCGTCAGCCGCGCAGCCGGGATGCCGGAGACGCAGATCACGTCGTTTGGATTTGGCCTGCTGTTCACCGGCCGGTAGAGTAGTTCTTGCGACGCGGGGTGGAGCAGTTCGGTAGCTCGCTGGGCTCATAACCCAGAGGTCACAGGTTCAAATCCTGTCCCCGCAACCAGAAGGGAAGCCCTGGCCACGATGTGGTCGGGGCTTTCTGCATTACCGGAGCATTTGTTCATGTGCTCGGGGGACCTAGTATTCTCTATTCGCAGGGCCCGGAATTCCTGGCCGGCGCGCGGCGCCCACACTGGTCAGTCATTCTCGAGAGGAATGTGTAGTTCGATGTCCACAACGAAGAACAAGTCCGGTACTGCCAGGGGCAAGCGCACCAGGCTGTACTGGGCCGTGCCGGCAGCGCTCGTGGCCCTGGTGCTGGTGGTGCTCCTCGCAAAGTGGATCATCGGCCTGCCCGCCGTCCGCGACTTCATTGCGGACTACCCGGGGCATTCAGAGCTTCCTGCGGGTGCCCCCGTGGGCTTCCCGGCATGGCTTGCCTGGCAGCATTTCCTGAACGCGTTCTTCCTGCTGCTGATCATCCGCTCCGGCTACCAGGTGCGCAACACCACCCGCCCGGCAGGCTACTGGACCCGCAACAACAAGGGCCTCATCAAGACCAGGACGGCGCCCACGAAGATCAGCCTGGACCTCTGGTTCCACCTGACCCTGGATGTGCTGTGGATCCTCAACGGGCTCGTCTTCGTGATCCTGCTCTTCGCCACCGGACAGTGGACCCGGATCGTCCCCACGTCCTGGGATGTTTTCCCCAACGCGGTCTCGGCCGGCCTGCAGTACGCCTCGCTGAACTGGCCCACGGAGAACGGCTGGGTGAACTACAACGCCCTGCAGTTGCTGACCTACTTTGCCACGGTGTTCATCGCCGCGCCGCTGGCGTTCATCACGGGCCTGCGGATGTCCGCCGTGTGGCCCAAGAAGGCCGCCGGGCTGAACAAGGCCTTCCCGATCGAGACCGCCCGTGCCGTGCACTTCCCGGTGATGATCTACTTCGTGGCCTTCATCGTGGTGCACGTGTTCCTGGTGCTGGCCACGGGTGCGCTCCGCAACCTCAACCACATGTACGGCGGCAGTGACGACGTGAGCTGGGTAGGTTTCTGGTTCTTCCTGGCTTCGGTCGCCGTGATGGTCGCCGCCTGGTTCCTGGCCCGCCCGCTGTTCCTGCGCCCGATCGCATCCCTCATGGGCAAGGTCAGCAACCGCTGACCCGCTGGAACTGTTTATTGCCCGGCCGTCCTAAGGCTTAACCGTCCTTGAGCCGCTGGTACGTCTCCAGCGCCCGCTCCCGGGATTCCTGCAGGCCCACCAGCGGCTCCGGATAACCGGACGCCGCCTCCGGATTCCTCCATGGCTCGTGAACGGTCCGGTCATCCAGCTCCGCCAGTTCCGGCACGTAACTGCGGAGGTAGCTGCCCCCGGCGTCGAACTTCCTGCTCTGCGTCACCGGGTTGAAAATGCGGAAGTATGGCGACGCGTCCGCCCCTGAGCCCGCCACCCACTGCCAGTTGGCAGGGTTGTTCGCAGCGTCTGCGTCAACGAGGGTATCCCAGAACCAGGCCTCGCCAAGACGCCAGTCGGCAAGCATGTTCTTGACCAGGAACGATGCTGCAGCCATCCGGACCCTGTTGTGCATCCAGCCTGTCTGCCACAGCTGCCGCATGCCGGCATCCACCAGCGGGTACCCGGTGCGCCCCTGCTGCCATGCCTTCAGTTCGGCGTCCGACGGCGTTTGCCAGGCAAAGCGGTCGAACTCCGGGCGGTAGTTTTGCGTGGCCAGGTCCGGGTTCTCGTACAGCAGCTGCCAGCAGAATTCCCGCCACCCCAGCTCGCTCCGGAAAATCCCGACGTCGGCCGGTGCGTGCCGGGGGAAGCGTTCCCGGAGGGCGTGCCAGACGCGGAAGGGGCTGATTTCGCCGAAGCGGAGGTGCGGCGAGAGACGGCTCGTGCCTTCCACTCCCGGCAGGTCCCGGCCCCTGGCGTAGTCCTCCACGGGGCTGTCCAGGAATTCTTCCAGCCGTTCATGGGCGCCGTCTTCGCCAGGGGTCCACGTGGCGCCAAGGCCGCCGCTCCAGTCCGGGTGCCGGGGGAGGAGCCTCCAGCTGTCCAGGCGGTCGCCGGTTAGCGGCCGGCCGGAGGATCCGGCGGCGGGCCGGGGCAGTTTGCCGGGCGGATCCGCCGGAAGCCGCGGGTCTGCGCCGTCCAGGCAGGAACGCCAGAAGGGTGTGAAGACCTTGTACGGGCCGCCCGAGCCGGTGCGCACCGTCCACGGCTCAAACAGCAGGTTCGCCTGGAAGCTGGCGGCCTCGATGTCCTGGCCGGCAGCCCACTCCCTGATGCCGTCGTCGATGGTCCGCTCCGGTTGGCTGTAACGCCGGTTCCAGTACAGTCTCGAGGCGCCTGTCTCAGCGGCCAGGTCCTTGATGACCCGGGCGGCGGAACCGCGGCGCAGCAGCAGGCGTGATCCGTGCGCTTCAAGACCGGCGGCCAGGGCGGACAGGGAGTGGTGGAGCCACCACTTCGTGGCTGCCCCCAGCGGACGGATCCCAGGCGAGTCCTCATCGAGGATGTACACCACCGTCAGCGGATCCGGCAGCGTGGCCGCGGCAGCGAGGGCGGGGTTGTCGTCGAGGCGCAGGTCGTCCCGGAGCCAGACAATGGTGGAGGCCATGGTCACACGCTACACGTACGGAGGAGGCAGGGACCTGAGACGGCGGAGGCCGGGATCACGTGGATCCCGGCCTCCGCTGGTGGCGCCTGTTTCACTGCAGGGTTACAGCTTGTCGAAATCCGCCTCGTCCACGGTGGAGGACGATGCCGATGCAGTGCCCCCGGCCCCGATGGCGGGCTTGGCATTGCCCGACTTCAGCGCGGCAAGCCGGGCCTCGATCTCAGTCTGTTCGCCGAGGTCCTCCAGCTGGTTGAACTGGGCGTCGAGGCTCGAAGCGGCAAGCTCCTGCTGGCCGCGGACCTTGGCCTCTTCGCGCCGGATCTTTTCTTCGAAGCGGCCAACCTCGCTGGTGGGATCCAGGATGTCGATGCTGCGCAGGGCGTCGTGGACCTGGGACTGCGCGGCAGCCGTCTTGGAGCGGGCCACCAGCTCGTTCCGTTTGCTGGTCAGCTGGTTCAGCTTGTTCTTCATCTGGTCCAGGCCGGTCTTGAGACGGTCCACCACTTCACTCTGGGAAGCGATGTTGGGCTCGGCGGCGCGGGCTTCGTTCTCCGAGGAGATCTGGCGCTGCAGCGCCACCTTGGCCAGGTTGTCGAACTTCTGGGCGTCGGCCGCGTTGCCGGCGCTGCGGAATTCATCAGCTTTGCGGGAGGCTGCAAGGGCCTTGTTGCCCCAGTCCTGCGCGTTCTTGATGTCCTCGTTGTAGTCGTCCTGGAGCATGCGCAGGTTTCCGATGGTCTGGGCCACCGCGGACTCGGCTTCGGCAATGTTGTTGGTGTAGTCGCGGACCATCTGGTCCAGCATCTTCTGCGGGTCCTCGGCCTGGTCCAGCAAAGCGTTGATGTTTGCCTTCGCCAGCTGCGCCATGCGGCCGAAAATGGACTGCTTAACCATGGTGATACCTTTCGTCCTGCTCCGTGTGTGCCACTGAATTCAGTGAACAGTTGATGTACCGCTTTCACCCGCCTCCCCGGTGGGGGACCGGCGTTAGTCTTGCCGGCTAGAAGTCGCCTCCGCCGCCGAAGTCGCCTCCCCAATCGCCGCCGCCGGAGTCACCGCCGAAGCCTCCGCCGTCACCGCCCCAGCCTCCGCCGTCGCCGTGCCCGCCCCAGCCGCCGCCGCTGCCGCCGTTGAGGATGGAGTTGATGAGGATGCCGCCCAGGATGGCGCCGCCAAGACCGCCTCCTCCACCGCCGCCGAACATGCCGCCGCGGCCGTACCCCTGGTTCGCGTAACCGAAGCTGTCGACGTCGGACTGGGCCAACTGGGCTGCCTGAGCTGCGAGGGCATGGGCCTGCTGCGCGTAGGTCAGCGCGGTGACGGGGTCGTTGCGCGAGATGGACAGCGCGTAGTCCAGGTTCCGCTGGGCCTCGGCCAGGCGGGTCCGGGCTTCCGTGCCTACGCCGCCGCGGCGGGCCGTGATGTAATCCGATGTCGCGCTGATCTGGGCCTGGGCCGACATGATGGTCTGCTGCAGTGAAGCCTGCGCCCTGCGGGCCTGCTCCTGCTGGTCCCTGATCCCGCCCAGCGCCTGGTCGAGCGCCTGGTGCGCCGACTCAACCCGCTCCAGTGTGGCAATGGGGTCGATCCTGCCGCTCTGGATTTCGCTCTTCACCCGGGCGAGGGCCGCTTCGACGCCGGCCACGGGCCCCTCCAGCTCAGGGTGGGCGCCGGACTGGATCATGGCGCGCGCCTGGGCCAGATCCTGGGAGGTGTCCACCACAGCGGACTCCAGCCCCTGCCGGGCTGAATCCAGGTTCCCGGCCACTTTGGAGATCGCATCCAGCAGCACATTGGTCTGGTGCAGGCTTTCCTCCGACGCGCGGACGGCGACGGCGGCGAGGCTGCCTTCACCGGCAGCGAGCTTTTCGCGTGCTGTGGCACTGGCATTCTGCACGAAGGCCAGCCGCTCCTTTGCCTGGGTGATGTTGTCTGCAACCTGTGTGAGGGCAGTGTCGGCGTACTTGCCGCGGAGCTCGGCCAGCGTCTGGTCCGCCCGCGCGATCTTGGCGTCGGCCTCGGCGGCGCCTGCGTCCACTGCTGCAAGGGCCTGCGGCGCGTTCTTCTCAAGTTCGCGCAGGGAGTCGAAGTCTGCCTTCTGCTCCTGCAGTGAGGCGAGAGCGGCTTCCGACCTCCGGATGATTTCACCGAGCCAGCTGCGCTGCTGTTCCTCGGTGTCGGGGATGTGGTCGTCCAGCTGCTGCTGCAGCTTGAACGATTCTGACATGTGCGCCTTCGCCTCCTGGAGCGCCCTGGTGAAGTTGCCCACGGCGGCTTCCCCGTATTGCGCCTCGGCGAACCCAAGTTCCTGCTCGCTTGACTTGATGGCGTCGTCCGCCTCAATCAGCAGTGAACCGCTCTTCCTGCGGAGGTCTTCGATGCTCATGCCAGCGAGGGGATCGAGTTCGGCCCCCTGCGGCCCGTAGCTCGCACTGGATGCCTGGCCGGCCTTCTTGCGACGGTTGCGCAGGTAAAGATAGGTGCCGGCACCGCCGGCGGCCACGATGCCGGCGCCCACGAGAACAGCGGTGCCTGCACCGGCGCCCGAGGGTACGTTGCCGCTGCCGCCTCCGGCGGCATCGCCGACGGCGGCCGCTGTGTCAATGGCAGCCTGCGCGTAATCACCGTTTCGAAGCTGGGGGTCGACGGCGCTCCTCACAATCGTGTCGCGTTGAGCATTGGTGATTTTGCTGCTGGCGGGTTTGCTTAGCTGGTACTTTCGGGTCTCAGTGGCCACGCTCAGCAACATCGCATTAGAGCCGAGGTTGGCCTTCTTGGCGACGTCGGCCGCCCAGCTTGTCCCGTCCGTGGGATTTTCGAACTTCTTCACGTAGACGACGTATAGCGTCATGGCGTGATCGGTCCCGAGCTTTTTGATTGCCGCTTCGACGTCGGCCTTCTTGCCGCCCAGGACGCCAGCGGAATCAACGATCTTGGTGACAGGATCGAGCGTGACCGGATCTTCTGCCCAGGCTGCCGCAGCCGGAGCCGCCAGCATCCCCGTCAGGCCGATCACGGCGAGAACACGTTTCAACATTGACCGCATGGCAACCCTTCAGCACGCCGCGGCTGGTTCGGGACGAACAGCCGTCTCAGAATGCAGCAGCGCCCCCACGCCGGGTGTAAAGCCGCAGGTCGCTGTGGCAATCCTTCTTGATTCTATGGTGCACCAGAGGGACCGTCCACGGCGGGGAATATGCCACCAGCGAAAAGCGCTGAACACCGTGGCAGCGGTTCAGAACACTGGAAGAACCGCCTTCGCCGGAAGGCATTCAGGAACCTCCCAGCAAACGTCCGAATTAGTTTCAGTCCGATCGTCCATAGTTAATACAGACGCGGATGAAAGGAAGTCCAATGACTGAGCACCCAACACCGGGCGCAGCACCTGAGAACCGAGATCCTTCAGGGCGCCCTGTTGATCCGACCCTTCGGCCTGAGCCCGCAGAGGGTCTCGAGCCTCCTGCGCAGGCGGGTTCCGAGAACCCCACCGCGCGCCTGGAATCCGGCAGCAACCCCACCACTCCGCTGGAGCGGCTCACGCATCAGCCGCAGGAGCAGCGTTCCGGCGGCCCGCACCCCGTGTACCCGCAGCATGCCCCCTTCTACGGGCAGCAGCCGGCACATGCTTCCCAGCAGGCCGGTTCCCAGCCACAGCACAACAACCCTTACGCCCAGCACGGCAACCCGTACTCCCAGCACAGCAGTCATTCCGCCTTCCAGGACGACCGCAGCCAGCCCAAGCGCAAGGCGACGTTCGGCGTCGGAACGCTCGTGGCCAGCATCCTGGCCGCGGGCCTCGTGGGCGGGGGAGTGGCGACCGTCGGCTCCGGCAACCTGTTCGACGCCGGCGGCACGGCGCCGGCGGTGAGTTCCGGCAGCCAGCCCGGAACTGTAATCGTCAACAACCAGGATTCCGTCAACGAGATCACGGCCGCAGCCGTCAAAGCATCGCCGAGCGTCGTGACCATCAAGGCCACCAGCGGCAGTGATGGCGGTACGGGTTCCGGAATCATCCTCGACGCCGAGGGGCATATCCTTACCAACACCCATGTGGTCACGCTGGACGGCGCCACCGCGAACGCGAACATCCAAATCCGCACGAATGACGGCCGCGTGCTCAGCGCCAAGGTGGTCGGTACCGACCCGCTGTCCGACCTGGCCGTCATCAAGGTGGACAACCCGTCCGGCCTCACGCCCGCTGCCCTCGGTGACTCCAGCAAGCTGAACGTCGGGGATACCGCGGTAGCTATCGGTTCGCCGCTCGGCCTCACCGGCACGGTGACGGACGGCATCGTCTCCACGCTGAACAGGACCATCAGTGTCGCGTCTTCGGCTGCCCCGAAGGAAGGGACGGACAACTCCCAGGGCGGCGACCAGGGATTCGAATTCGCTCCTCCGGGCCAGGGGCAGGGCCAGAGCTCGGCTAACAAGGGTTCGATCTCCATCAACGTCATCCAGACCGATGCGGCCATCAACCCGGGAAACTCCGGCGGTGCCCTGGTCAACAGCAAGGGTGAAGTGATCGGCGTCAACGTCGCGATCGCCTCCGCCGGCGGCAGCTCCGCAGCCAGCGGAACAGGCAACATCGGCGTGGGCTTCAGCATCCCGATCAACCACGCAAAGCGCGTGGCGCAGGAAATCATCGACAACGGCAAGGCCACCCACGGCCAGCTGGGCGTGAGCGTCCAGGCGAAGTCGGAATCGGATGCCGGGTTCTCCACGGGAGCCGATGTGGCCTCGGTCGAGCCGGGCTCGGCGGCGGCCAAGGCCGGGATCAAGGTGGGCGACGTGGTGACGCGCTTCAATGACCTGGCCATCAGTGACCCGAACCAGCTGACGGCAGCCGTCCGCGAGCAGCCTTCCGGCTCCTCGGTGAAGATCACCGTCCTGCGCAATGGCCGCGAGCAGCAGCTGGACGTGACGCTGGGCGCCGCAGCCGAACAGTAAGCCGCCGAACTGTAAGCCGCCGAACAGTAAACCGCAGCAGAACGACGGCGGGCCGCACTCCTTGAGTTCCGGGAGACGGCCCGCCGTCATGCTGCCCGCCTTTGACACAGGCGTTAACGGGGCGTCATATGACGGGCCCAATATGGTTAGCTAGTTGCTACCCGTATCCCGGGCGTTCCACGGCCATGACCCCACCCGGCTGGCTATCCACAAGCACGGAAGGCTGCTGTAAATACAGTGGAAGAGACATTGAAGATCGTCGTCCTGGTCAAGCATGTGCCGGACGCCCAGTTCGACCGGCACCTCAGCGGCGAGGGCCACACCACAGACCGCGACGAAAGCATCCTGTCCGAACTGGACGAGTACGCCCTGGAAGCCGCGCTGCAGCTCGCCGAAGCCCGGGGCGGTGCCAAAGCCGGCAACAAGGTGATCGCTTTGAGCATGGGACCTGCCGGTGCCGTGAACTCGATCAAGAAGTCCCTGCAGATCGGCGCCACCGAGGGTGTGCACCTCACCGACGCAGCTCTTGCCGGTTCGGATGCGGCTGCCACTTCCCTGGCGCTCGCAGCAGCCGTCCGCCACCTCGGCGCGGACACCCCCGTGGACCTGGTGCTGACCGGCATGGCTTCCACCGACGGCGAGACTTCCCTGGTGCCGGCCCAGCTCGCCGAGCGTCTGGGGCTCCCGCAGGTCACCTTCGCCTCCTCCCTCGACGTCGACGGCGGCCGGGTCACCGCCCGCCGTGACGCGGACACCCACTCGGAAACGGTTGAGGCTTCCCTGCCCGCCGTGGTCTCCGTGACGGACCAGATCAACGAACCGCGCTACCCCAACTTCAAGGGCATCATCGCGGCCAAGCGCAAGAGCATCACCACCCTTTCCCTGGCCGACATCGGAGTGGATTCCTCCCAGGTCGGCCACGCCGGCTCCTGGACGCGCGTGACCGCTGCCGAGGAACGCCCGCCGCGCACTGCCGGCACCATCATCACGGACGAGGGCGACGCCGGCATCAAGCTCGTTGACTTCCTGGCCGCCCAGAAGCTGCTCTAAGAGGACTCCACAACATGGCAAACGTACTGGTATTCATTGACAACCCCGGGCAGGCTCTCAAGAAGAGCAGCCTGGAACTCCTCACCATCGCCCGGTCCCTCGGGGAGACTGCCGTGGCGGTCAACGGCGAACTGTCCGATGACGTCGCCGGCACCCTGGGCGCCTACGGTGCGGCCAGCATCTTCCGCCCCTCGTCCACCGACCTCGACGATTACCTCGTCGCGCCGAAGGCCGCCTTCCTGGCTGCCGTTGCGGACAAGTCCGGTGCCACCACCGTTCTCCTCGAGAACTCACCCGAGGGCAAGGAAATCGCGGCCCGGCTCGGCATCCGCCTGAGCGCCGGCGTCATCACCGACGTCGTGGCCGTGGACGCCGACGGCACCGCCCACAAGTCTGTCCTGGCCGGTTCCTACACCACGACGGCGAAGGCCACCACCCCGGTCACCGTGCTGTCCGTGAAGGCAAACACCGTGGACCCCGAACCCGCGGCGGCACCCGGCGTGCCTGAAACCGTGACCGTTGACGCCCCTGCCGACGCAACGGCTGCGGCCGCCCGCATCACCTCCCGGGAACAGAAGGTTGCCAGCGGCCGCCCGGACCTCACAGATGCCCGCATCGTGGTGGCAGGCGGACGCGGACTCGACGGCGACTTCGGTCCCGTGGAGGAACTGGCGGATGCACTGGGTGCAGCGGTCGGTGCCTCCCGCGCGGCAACCGACGCCGGCTGGATCAGCCACGACGCACAGGTCGGCCAGACCGGCAAGACCGTCTCGCCGCAGCTGTACATTTCCGCAGGCATCTCCGGCGCCATCCAGCAGAAGGCCGGCATGCAGACCGCCAAGGTGATCGTCGCCGTAAACAAGGACGCCGAGTCGCCCGTGTTTGAAATCGCGGACTTCGGCATCGTCGGTGACCTCTTCCAGGTGCTGCCGCAGGCAACCGAAGAAATCAAGAAGCGCAAGGGCTGAATCCTTGAGCGCAAACGCTGCACCAGCGCAGAGCCCGTTCAATCCGGAACAGCACCGGATTGAGCGGGTGCTCTGTTTCTCAGCCCACCCCGACGACATCGATTTCGGCGCCGCCGGCACCATCGCCGCGTGGACGAAGGCCGGCGTCGAAGTCAGCTACTGCATCATGACCGACGGCGATGCCGGCGGCTTCGACCCCGCCCAGCGCGCCGAAATCATCGCGCTCAGGGCGGCCGAGCAGGAACGTGCCGCCGCCCTCGTCGGCGTCAAGGACATCCATTACCTGCACCAGCGGGACGGGTACCTTGAACCGAACCACGAGGTGATGCGCGGAGTGGTGAAGCTGATCCGCGAAGTCCGGCCCGACGTCGTGCTTTCCATGCATCCGGAACGCAACTGGAAACGCATCCAGAAGAGCCATCCGGACCACCTGGCCGTGGGGGAGGCGGTGACCTGCGCCATCTACCCGGCCGTGGAAAACCCCTTCGCGTACCCGGATCTCGCCGAGGCCGGCCTCGAGGCCTACAAGGTTCCGTGGCTGTGGTTCTTTGCCGGGCCCGAGGAGCGGGAGAACCACTACGTGGACGTCACGGAGCACGTGGAGAGCAAGCTTGAGGCGATCCACGTCCACGTCAGCCAGCACCCGGACACCGAAGCCATGGAAGCCAGGGTGCGCCGCGGCATGCGCGAGTATGCCGAACGTGCCGGCCTGCCCGAGGGACGGAGCGCCGAGGCGTTCCACGTTGTCATGGTGAACGGCCCCGGGACCATCGCCGGTTTCTAGCCCCTGTGCTTGGCCTGCGGCAGGGCGTGTGCTTGGCCTGCGGCAGGGCCTGCCCTAGCCTGCGGCAGAACCCAGCCGCGACGCCGCGTAGACCTTGATCCCCTCCAGCAGGTAGGGAGCGAGGCCTGCGCGGCTCTTGTCGTAGAAGGCAGTGAAGCGCGGATCCTCGACGTACATCCGCCCCAGGCCCACGTAGCTGTCCGCATCCGGTGTCCAGCTGACGCAGACCCAGCGGTAATGGCGTTCGACGGCGGCCTGCACGCGGGCGTCGTCCGCCGGCAGGCCGGCGTCGAGGCAGCGGGCCAGTTCCTCGTTGATCGCCCCCGCCTCGGCCATAAAGGCCTGCTTGTCGTCAGGGCTCAGCGCGGCGTGCCGGGCCTTGCTTTCCTCGACAGCACTGTCGCCCCAGCGCTGGCGTGCCTCCTCCTCGTAGGGGTTGGTGTCAAAGTCCTTGAAAATCTCCTCGCCTGACATGGCGTCTCCTTGCTGCAGTGCCGATATGGTTGCCCCCACGGTCCTGGCCATCCGGTCCAGGCGGTCGCGCTCGGCCAGCAGCCACGTCCGGTGGACGCTCAGCGCATCCACCTGGTCCGCCTGGCCGTCCAGCACCTGGCCGATGGTCTCCAGCCCCAGGCCAAGTTCGCGCAGAAGCAGGATCCGCTGAAGGCGCAGCAGCTCAGGCTGCGTGTAGTAGCGGTAGCCGTTGTGCGCGGTATAGGCAGGCGGCAGCAACCCCACCTGGTCGTAGTGCCGGAGGGTCCTGGACGAGACCCTGCTCAGCTTCGCCAGTTCGGCGATGGACCAGCTCCGGAGTTCTTCCTGCTTCATGCCTCCAGCGTAGAAGTTGACGCAACGTCAAGGTCAAGCGCCGGTTGTCAGCGGCCCCGGCGCCGGAACTCAGGTGGTCAGCGGGGCGGCAGCCACTGTTGGCAGGCTGGGCGTAGCGGATCCGCCGGCCGGCTCCACCGTGATGCCAAGCGACGCAGCGGAGCCGATGCCCTTGACCAGGGCAGGCTTGGACAGGGCTTCGGCGTCCATCAGGCCCTCGGAGACCGGCGCGGAGCCGTCCTTGGGAATCAGCCACATCTGGTACACCTTGCCCGCGGGCGGCGGCGGCACATCCTTCATCCGCACCACCAGCGCGTCGTGCGACGGCGAGATCGAGACGGTGGCGGTGCCTCCGCCGGCCACATTGACAGTGGCCTGCCGGGCATCCTGCGCCTCGATGACCTGCCGGAACGGATCGTTCTGGTTGGCCACGTAAGCCCCGATCCCCACACCGCCGAGCGCGATCACGGCAGCAGCCGCAACACCGATGAGCCAGTTACGGAGCCCGGCCGTCCGGCGTCGGACTTCACGGCGCTGCCGGGCAGCGGAAAGTTCATCAGCGGCAGGCTCCTCCGCCGCCGCAGTGGCAACGGGTGTCGTGACCGGCACCGCCACCGGGGCAGGAAGCTGCGCGACGATCCGGGCGAACAGGTCAGCGGACGGATCCTCCTCGGCCGTGAAGGACATGGCCAGGGTTTCCCTGGCCTGGCGGACGCGCTCGTTGAAGGATGCACGTTCCGCCTCGGGCGCGCCGCTGATGTAGGAATCGATGGCTTCCCGCTCCGCGTCTGTGACGGCATCAAGAGCGTAAATTTCCGCGAGTTCCACGGCCCGGCCGGCGGCAAGGTCGGTGGGGATATCGGCGGCAAATGCCCTGGGCAGCTGGCGCCCCCGGGAATCATTCGAATCGGTCATGGTCAGCTCACCCCCAGGCAGGTCTTGAGTCGGATCAGTCCGTCGCGGATGCGGGACTTGATGGTTGGAATGGCCGCGTTGAGTTTTTCTGCCACCTCGCGATAGGTGAGGCCGCCGTAGTAGGCGAGCCGCACTGATTCCTGCTGCGTTTCGGTCAGGGTCTCCAGGCAACGCACCACGGCTTCGGCCTCGAGCCGGCCGTCCACCTCGTCCTGCACCGAGTCATGGTCGATGTCCTGGCTGATGGCACCATACCGGGCCTCGCGTTCGCTGGCGGACTGTGCGGACCGGACCTTGTCTACGGCCCGGCGGTGCGAGATGGTCATGAGCCATGCCAGTGGACTTCCGGTCGCGGGGTCGAACCTGGCCGCGTTTTGCCAGACCTGCAGGAAGACCTCCTGGACGGTGTCCTCGCTCAGCTCCGGGTCGATGAGCACCCGGCGCGCCATGCCGAACACCCGCCGCGACGTGAGCCCGTAGAACTCGGCGAAGGACGCCTGGTCACCTTGGGCAATCCGCTCCAGCAGCTGGGCCAGCTGCTGGTTAAGGTCGACGGCGGTACCGGGCGGTGCGGTGGCGTCAAACTTGGGCGCGTTGGGAGTTTCCATCACTCTCAAGCATAGGTTGCCGGCCGGCGGACGCGGCACACCGGTGCCGGCCACGGCAGCATCGTGCCGGGCAAAACGGAAAGCCGTGTTGCCCTGACCTAGTGTGCCCACCTGCCGCTCCTTACACCCTCTGGATTGCACGTGCCCCAATCGTGCTCAGGAGGGATTCGGTACGGGACGCCCCTTGGATGGGTGGCCCTGTGGACGGGCTGGGGTCAAAGCTGTGCGCCGGTGAATCCCTGCTGCCGCCAGGCCTCGTAGACCGCGATGGATGCCGCATTTGCCAGGTTCAGTGACCGCAGCGACGGCAGCATGGGCAGGCGGACCCGGGACGTGACGTGCGGATCGCGCTTCAGGTGGTCCGGCAGGCCCACCGACTCCGGGCCGAACATGAGCACATCACCTGGCCGGTACGCGATGTCGGTGTAGGACACCTCACCGTCGGATGTGAACGCGAAGACGCGCTCCGGCTGCAGGGCCTGCCACGCGGCCTCGATGTTGGCGTGGACAGTCACGACTGCAAGGTCGTGGTAATCCAGTCCGGCGCGGCGGAGCTTGGCGTCGGAGAAGTCGAAGCCCAACGGCTCCACGAGGTGGAGTTCGGCGCCGGTAATGGCGGCGAGGCGGATGGCGTTGCCCGTATTTCCGGGAATTTCAGGCGTGTGGAAGAGGATGCGGAACACGTTTCCATCCTAGCGTCGGCGTTGCGGGCGCTCTCCGTGCGGCGCTGAGTGCGCGGCTTCGGAGACGGGAATTCAGTGCATGCCCCGGAGCAGCCGCGCGAGCACCGGAACATTCACGGTGTTCGGTGCCGGGCCGGAGGAGAGGAAATCCTTGAGCCCGCGGGCCAGGCCGGCGGCATTCACCACCTGGACAATCTCGGATCCGCCGCGGGAGCGGCGGTGGCGGTCGATGACGGGCTCGTGGAGGTTTCCGTCGGGGCTGTGGACCACCGTCCACCCGGTCACGTTGAGCTCGGGAAAGATATCCTGCATCCGTCTGACAACCTGGGCCAGCTGCGGCGGGGCGATCGACCTGCCGCCGTGGTTCAGCGTGTTGCCGTCCCAGGCGTACGCCCCCTTGGGCAGCAGCATGGAGCCGACCAGCGCCAGCCGGTAGCCGGAGAGCAGGGCATGGTCGATGTGGCTGTTGTCTGCCGGGGACTGCAGCCCGTTGATCAGTCGCGCGGCCGGAATCGCCGGCAGGACTTGCCTGCTGATCAGCTGGACGGTGCGCAGCTCCCGTTGGATCCGGGCTTCGGCACCGAAGATGCCCCGCTTCCTGGGCATGCCGTGGACCTGCTGGCTCGCCAGCTCCAGCGGGACGAGCGGAACGGCCCCCGGCGTGTCGAAGGGCGGCACGTAGACAGGCGCATCCCCGGCAGTGTTCCGCGGCGTTCCCGGTTTGTGGATCGTCGCGGAGGCGTGGCTGCCGGCAGCGGGGGCATCGAAGTGCGCCTCATCGCTGTCCGGGCGGTTCCGGCGGGGGCCGGCCGCATAGGAGCGGTCATAGGCGGCGCGGCGCCGGGGGTCGATGAGCGTTTCATAGGCGAGGGTCACCTGCCGGAACATGGCGGCGTCGCCTCCGTGGTCGGGGTGCGAAGCGCGGGCAGCCTTGCGGTAGGCCACCTTGATTTCCCTCTCCGTAGCGGTCACGGCCACGCGGAGCACTTCGTAGTGGGAACTGCTGCCCTGGGTCAAGCATGGTCCTTCGGTCGTTGTTGCCGGAATGCCTGCCCGGCCCGGTGTGCCAAGCATATAAGCCGGTCTTGACGGTCTTGACGGAACAACGACTGCGGCAGGGCTGCCGGTTCCCGACGCCGGGAGGCAGGACCACTAGACTTTTCGGAATGGGAGTTGTGACAGGCTGCGGCGGCGGGCGCGGCGCATTCGCGGTGGTGGCGGCCGTTGCATTCGTCGCATCCCTTGCGGGTTGCAGCGTCGGGGTGCCGGATCCGGCTGCGCCCAGCAATCCGCCGGTCACGAGCGGACCGGCCACGCCCACCATCACCCCGGGCCACGACGCCGGCGCCGTGGCCGCGCGGGATATGCCGTTTTCGGCAGGGCCCACCCTGGCACGCGGAGTTCCCGTTGGGTTGTCGGAAGACCTGGCCGAAGCGCCGCACTGGAAGCAGGTGGTCAGCAACGCCGGCGGCGCCAGCCGGTACCGGAAATCGGATGGCTGCCAGGCGGCGGCCGAGGTGCGCCAGAACCAGTGGCCCCTGGTGGCGGCTGATGACAGGGAGTCGACGGCTGCGCTGTTTGCCTATCTGGATTCCACGATCCTGCCCGGTTATTTGAAGCCGGCCTCGCTGCGCTGGGGAGGTGAACGCGGGAAGCCCGGCCCGGCGGTGGAAGTCCTGGCTCTGGAGCGGGCCGCCAATCCCTCGGGCCAAAGGGCCGGCAGGGCCATCACCGTGATGGCCCGGGTATTCGGTATGGCCGGCTCGTCCGTCTTTGTCTCAGTGTCCTGCCCGACGGCGGCGGCGCTCGCCGCCGCCCGGGCAGATGTTGCTCAGTGGCTCGCGGTGGTTCCGCCCAGCTGACGGACCGCCGATGGGGTGGCCAGGCGGTTGAGTGCCAGCGCACCCACGAAGAGCCCGAAGTCGCGGAGGGCGACGTCGAAGAAAGAGCCCAGGATCAGCAGGTTCACGATGATCCCGATGAGCCAGGCGGCCACTACCAGGGAGCCGATCCGCGGCCGGAGGGCCACCAGGATTCCGGCGACTATTTCGATGACGCCGACGGCGTACATCACGGTCTGGGCCGGCAGGTTCAAGGTATCGGGAACTATCGGTGCGAGGTAGCCGGTCCAGTCGGTCAGAAGATTGGTGAACTTGTCCAGGCCGAACAGGACAGGGGCCACGGTGAACACCGTGCGCAGGAGCAGGAAGGCCTGGCGGGCGGTATCCGAAGCGGGCGCCTGCGCGTGTGCTGACTCTTTCACTGCTGTGGTCTTCATGATGAAGCCTCCTTCTAAAAGTGGATAGCTTGATTTTAGAACTCCCGCTCCTTCTTTAGCAACAGATCTTGATTTTAGAGTTACGCTGGTTTCATGAGCCGCACAGCTGAAAACCGCGAATCCGGGACTGCTCTTTCGTGGACCGGCCGCCTCGCCGCCCTGGCTTCGCTGGGTGACGCCGGAAGGCGCCGCCTGTTTGAGTACGTCGCGGGGCAGCCGGCTGCGGTGGGCCGGGACGACGCGGCGGCCGCGCTGGACATGCCGCGGTCCACAGCGTCCTTCCATCTGGACAGGCTGGTCCGCGACGGGCTGCTCGCCGTCGAGTTCCGGAAGCTCGGCGGAAAGGCAGGGCCGGGCTCGGGCCGGCCGGCGAAGCTGTACCGTCCGGCGCTGGATGAAGTGGGGGCATCGGTTCCGGACCGCAGTTATGACCTGGCCGGCGAACTGATGGCCACGGCGATTGAATCCTCCATGAATGCCGGGGGCGGGGTCGGCGAGGCACTGGCCGAGGCCTCCTACTCACGGGGCCGCGCCCTGGCAAGCGACGGCGCATCCCTGGATGAGGTACTGGGCGGCGTCGGCTACATGCCGGAACGGGACGCCGAGGGCGGAATCATCCTTATGAACTGTCCGTTCCACCGGCTCGCCGACGCCCACACCGAGGTGGTGTGTGCCATGAACGGGGCGTTTCTCAGCGGTGCCGCCGCGGCCTGCGGGGTGCCGGAGGGCAAGGTGGAGGAGGACCGGACCGTCGGCCGCTGCTGCGCCAGGATCAGGGCTTGAGGACACCGGAAATCCAGCGGCGTCTAGAATTTAAGCGTGCCTGTTTACCTGGACCA
Organism: Arthrobacter sp. NPDC057388; assembly: GCF_042668165.1. Classification (NCBI taxonomy): domain Bacteria; kingdom Bacillati; phylum Actinomycetota; class Actinomycetes; order Micrococcales; family Micrococcaceae; genus Arthrobacter; species Arthrobacter sp. NPDC057388. The sequence continues at coordinate 5,725 of NZ_JBHVBL010000018.1, read as the reverse complement.
TGCCGCCACCACCCCCATCTCCGCGGACGCCCTGGCTGCGCTGACACGCGAGTTGTCCCGGACCGGGAACCCCTCGTCACTTCACGGTTCCGGCCGCCGGGCCAGGCGCTCTGTGGAGGATGCCCGGGAAACCCTGGCCGCCGCGGCAGGCGCACATCCCTCGGAGATTATCTTCACCTCGGGCGGCACTGAGGCAGACAACCTGGCCGTCAAGGGCCTGTACTGGTCCCGGCTGGCAGAAGACCCGCGCCGACGGCGGATCCTGTGCTCCGCCGTCGAGCACCATGCAGTGCTGGACACTGTGGAGTGGCTGGAACGCCACGAAGGGGCGGAAATTTCATGGCTGCCCGTCGATCACGAGGGCGTGCTGGACCTCGACGCGCTGCAGGCGGAACTGCTGCGTGAGCCCGAGTCGATTGCCCTGGTGACGGTCATGTGGGCCAACAACGAGGTGGGCAGCATCCAGCCAGTCCGCCGGATTGTTGAGCTCGCGCACGCCGCAGGGGTCCCGGTGCATTCCGACGCTGTCCAGGCCTTTGGCTCCGTCCCGGTCGATTTCCGCGCCAGCGGGCTGGATGCCATGTCCGTCTCCGGCCACAAGATCGGCGGCCCGGTAGGCGTCGGCGCCCTCGTTCTGGGGCGGGCAGTGAAGCTGACGCCGGTGCAGCATGGCGGCGGCCAGGAACGCGACGTCCGCTCCGGAACCCTGGACACGGCATCCATAGCTGCCTTCGCGGCCGCTGCTGACTCCGCCGCGAAAAATCTCGGGGTGGAGGCTGCACGGATTTCAAGGCTGCGGGACCGGCTCATTGAGGGTGTCCGCCACGCGGTTCCGGCGGCGGTGCTGCGCGGTCCCGAGGGCGCCGGGCGGCTGCCCGGCAACGCACATTTCACGTTCCCCGGGTGCGAGGGCGACTCCCTGCTGTTCCTCCTGGACCTCGCGGGCGTTGAATCGTCCACCGGCTCGGCCTGCACCGCGGGCGTTCCGCGCCCGTCGCACGTCCTTCTCGCCATGGGCCTGGACGAGGAGACGGCGCGCGGTGCGCAGCGCTTTACGCTCGGGCATCCGTCGACCGAATCGGACGTGGACGCACTCCTCGCGGCCCTGCCCGGTGCCTATGAGCGGGCGCGGCAGGCCGGGATGGCCGGGCATGAATCGTCCATCCAGACGGCTGCAACGGTCGCCCGCCAGGGGCAGGGCACCAGCTGAGTCAGGGCATCAGCTGAATTCCGACAGCAGCCGGTCGAAAGGCACGGATTCATCGGCAAGCTGCTCCGCCGGCACCGCCGTCCGGGCGGAGACCAGGGCCTTGATGGTCTTCTGGGCGCCCGGCTTGGCGGACCTGGGCCAGTTGACGTTCATGCCGGCCACCACACGCCCCTCCTGCTGCCAAAATGCCACGAACTCCTTACTCTCCAGCGAGCCGCGGATCACCGGAGCCGACTTCGCCGCCAGGGAGGGAAAGCCCGAGTACTCCATGCTGACGTCGAACTGGTCCGTATAGAAGTAGGGCACCACGTCCAGGACGGCATCCTGGCCGAGCATCGCCTTGGCCGCCACCTTGCCCCCGTTGAGTGCGTTGGACCAGTGTTCACTGCGGTGGTGCTCACCGGTGAATGGATGCAGGGCGTTGGCGGCGTCCCCGGCCGCGAAAACATCCGGCGCGCTGGTGCGCAAAGAGGCGTCCGTGAGGATACCGTTGCTGACCTCCAGCCCGGCCGCGGCGGCCAGGGAAGTTTCCGGAACCACTCCCACGGCGATGACCACGATGTCCGCAGGCAGGTGCTCGCCGGTGTCGGTCACCACGGCCGTTGCCTTCCCGCTTTCCCCGGTGATTTCCCTGGCGGCGGCGGGCAGCCGGAAGCGGACGCCGTTGTCCTCGTGCAGCGTGCGGAAGAAGCTGCCAAGGTCCGGGCCGATGGCGGTGGCGAGCGGAATGTCCTCAAGCCCGAGCAGGGTGACCCGGTTGCCGTAGGTGCTTGCCGCCGCGGCCAGTTCCATGCCGATCCAGCCGCTGCCGATGAGCACAACGTTCCGGCCGCCGGAAGCCAGCTGTTCCCGCAGCCGGCGGCTGTCCTCGATTGTCCGGAAGGTACTGACGCCATCAAGCTCGGCCCCGGGGACCGGAAGCCTCCGGGGTGATGCCCCCGGTGCCAGCAACAGCGCCCCGTAGCTTTGGACTGCCCCGTCCGCGAACCGGACGGAGTGTGCTGCCGGATCAACGGATGCCACCGGGTTGCCCAGCAGGAGGCCCACATTGTTGTCGGCATACCAGCCCTCCGGAGCCACCTCGACGGCGTCCTCCCCGGCTTTGCCCAGCAGGTATTCCTTGGACAGCGGTGGCCGCAGATAGGGATGGTGCTGCTCGGTTCCCGCGATGGTGATCTTCCCGGCGTACCCTTCGGCACGAAGGGTGCGGGCCGCCGTCGCACCGGCCAGCCCGGCGCCGGCAATGACAATGCTTTCAGGGGTCATGGCGCAACTCGATTCGCCCGGCAGGCCAATGGCCTGCGTTCTAAAAACGGTACTCGTGACTTTAGAAGGGCGGGCAGGGGCCGTCAAGGGAATTTAGGCCGTGAATCCGGCGGGCAGTAGAATAGTTCGGCAACCCGTGTCAACAGAAAGCCATAATGCGAGTTCTAGCAGCCATGAGCGGCGGGGTTGACTCCGCCGTCGCAGCCGCCCGCGCCGTCGAGGCGGGGCACGACGTCGTCGGCGTCCACCTCGCGCTGTCGAGGATGCCGGGCACCCTGCGCACCGGCAGCAGGGGCTGCTGCACCATCGAAGATTCACGCGACGCCTGGCGGGCCTGCGACGTCCTGGGGATCCCCTACTACGTATGGGATTTCTCGGAGCGGTTCAAGGAGGATGTGGTCCAGGACTTCATCGACGAATACGCTGCCGGCCGCACCCCGAACCCCTGCATGCGCTGCAACGAGCGCATCAAGTTCGCCGCCCTGCTTGAGAAGGCCATCGCCCTCGGGTTCGACGCCGTGTGCACGGGCCACTACGCCAAGGTCATCGAGGATGCGGACGGAAACCGCGAACTGCACCGCGCCGCCGACTGGGCCAAGGACCAGAGCTACGTCCTGGGCGTGCTTACCCATGAACAGCTGAAGCATTCCATGTTCCCGCTCGCGGACACCCCCTCCAAGGCGGAAGTGCGCGCGGAAGCCGAGCGGCGGGGGCTGTCCGTGGCCAACAAGCCGGACAGCCATGACATCTGCTTTATCCCGGATGGCGATACCGCAGGCTGGCTCGCCGAAAAGATCGAGATGACCACCGGCGACATCGTTGATGAGACCGGGGCCAAAGTGGGCGAACACGGCGGTGCCAACGCCTTTACCGTCGGCCAGCGGCGCGGGCTGAAGCTGGGCCGGCCGGCGGCGGACGGCAAGCCTCGGTTTGTGCTGGAGATCCGGCCGAAGGAAAACAAGGTGGTGGTGGGGCCCGAGGCCCTGCTGGCCATCGACGAGATCCGCGGCATCAAGGTTTCCTGGGCCGGCCTGCCCATCGGCGAGGTCAGCTCCGGTGCCGACTTTGACTGCCACGCGCAGGTCCGGGCGCACGGTGACCCGGTTCCTGCGAGCGCACGCATCGAGCGGGTTGCCGACGACGCCGGCATCGAGCGGGACAGCCTGGTGGTGACTTTGAAGGATCCGCTGCGCGGCGTTTCGCCCGGCCAGACCGTGGTGCTGTACCAGGGGAGCAGGGTCCTTGGCCAGGCCACCATCGACGCCGCGCGGTCCCTGCAGCGGGCCGAGCTCTAAGCGGCGGTACTTTCCAGTCGTGCTCCGGTTTCCGGAGCAGCAACGGCCGGCGGACTCGTTCCGCCGGCCGTTTTTCTTGCCTCTTCGCGGTTTCCGACCGTTCGGTCAGCATTGCACGCGCCCTTCTGGTAAATTTTGTGTCTCAACTCACACGATGCAATGTTTCACCGGGCAACCATCTGGTTGAATCAGAGGCATCAGCGGGCTGCCCGCACACGAGTCAGACCGGGCACCCCGCGCGTACTCATCGAACAGAAAGTTCACAGATGGCAAAGAACAAGAGGGCCCTGCGGAGCACTATCGCGCTGGCAGGCGTTTCCGCTTTCGCACTCACAGCCTGCACCGGCCCGTCCGGAGGCGGTGGCACCTCCACCGGGGGCGCCGGCGGGGGCACCATCACCTACGGGACCACGGACAAGGTTGTCACCCTGGACCCCGCCGGCTCCTACGACGCCGGATCCTTCATGGTGATGAACCAGGTCTACCCCTTCCTCATGAACTCCAAGCCGGGGAGCGCGGACTCTGTTCCGGACATCGCGGAATCGGCATCCTTCACCACGCCCACCGAGTACACCGTCAAGCTCAAGCCGGGGCTCAAGTTCGCCAACGGCCACGCCCTGACCTCCTCCGACGTGAAGTTCTCGATCGACCGCGTGGTCAAGATCGCCGACCCCAACGGCCCGGCGGCGCTGCTGTCGAACCTGAAGTCCGTGGAGGCCAAGGACGACTCCACCGTGGTCTTCACGCTCAAGGCCGGCAATGACCAGGTCTTCCCCGGCGTCCTGGCCGCCAACTCCGGTCCGATTGTTGACGAGGAGGTCTTCCCGGCAGACAAGATCCTCAGCGACGACGAGATCGTCAAGGGCAAGCCGTTCGCCGGGCCGTACACGATTGAGAGCTACAAGAAGAACGAGCTTGTCAGCCTCAAGGCCAACCCGGACTACCAGGGGCTCCTGGGCAAGCCCGCCAATGACGGCGCCAACATCAAGTACTACGCCGACTCCAACAACCTGAAGCTGGACATCCAGCAGGGCAACATCGACGTCGCCGGCCGCAGCCTGACGGCCACCGACGCCGCCGACCTGGAGAAGGACTCCAAGGTCAAGGTGCACAAGGGCCCCGGCGGTGAACTCCGCTACATCGTGTTCAACTTTGACACCATGCCGTTCGGTGCCAAGACGGCCGACGCCGATGCCAAGAAGGCGCTCGCCGTACGCCAGGCCATGGCCAACGTCGTGGACCGCGAGGCGATCGCCACCCAGGTCTACAAGGGCACTTACCTGCCTGCTTACTCCGTTGTTCCCGACGGCTTCAACGGCGCCATCCAGCCGCTGAAGGAAATGTACGGCGACGGCAACGGCAAGCCCAGCCTGGACAAGGCAAAGAAGGCCTTCGCTGACGCCGGCATCACCGGCACCGTCAACATCAAGCTGCAGTACAACGCCGACCACTACGGCAAGTCCTCCGGCGACGAGTACGCCATGATCAAGGAACAGCTGGAGAAGTCGGGCCTGTTCAAGGTGGACCTCCAGTCCACCGAATGGGTCACCTATAACAAGGCCCGGACAGCCGACGCCTACCCGGTCTACCAGCTCGGCTGGTTCCCGGACTATTCCGACGCCGACAACTACCTCACGCCGTTCTTCATCCCCGGCAACTTCCTGAAGAACCACTACGAAAACTCCGCCGTCACCGAGCTGGTGACCAAGCAGCTCACCACGGTGGACAAGGCCGAACGCGAGAAGGTGCTGGGTGACGCCCAGACGGCCGTCGCCAAGGACCTCTCCACCCTGCCGCTGCTGCAGGGCGCGCAGCTCATGGTTGCGGGGGCAGACGTCAAGGGCGTGGACCAGACCCTGGACGCGTCGTTCAAGACCCGCCTCGGAGTGATCTCGAAGTAGGGCCCCACCCCATCAGGTCCTGACCAGCCAGGGAGGCGGGACGCCTTCCGGGC
>NZ_JBHVBL010000017.1:0-81477 GCF_042668165.1 Arthrobacter sp. NPDC057388 | reverse complement strand
GGGAGTTCTTCGTTGAGGACCTTGATCAGGGCCAGGACGGAGAGCGGTGTCATTTTGGAGGGTTTGACGACGGCGGTGTTGCCCATCCGCAGGGCGGGGGCGATCTGCCAGATGGTGATCATCATGGGCCAGTTCCAGGGGCCGATCGCGCCGACGACGCCGATGGGCTTGTAGTGGAGTTCGGCGTACGTGTCGCCGTCGTCGACGATGACTTCGGGGGTGAGTTCGGTGGTGGCGGTGGCGCGGAGCCAGGCGGCGCAGGCGCCGACTTCGAAGCGGGCGTTGGGTCCGTTCAGGGGTTTGCCCTGTTCGCGGGAGAGGAGCCGGGCGAGTTCCTCGGCGGAGCGTTCGATGGCGTCGGCGGCTTTGAGGAGCGCGGCGGAGCGGGCGTCGTGGCCGGCGGCGGCCCAGGCCGGCTGGGCGGCGGCCGCGGCCGCTACCGCCGTTTCGAGGTCGTCCACGGTGTGGACCGGTGCCTGCCCGACGACGGCGCCGGTGGCGGGGTCCAGGATGGTCCGGCTCTCCTGGCCGGGACCGGCCGTGACGGACGCGAGGAGGGCATCATAGGTTTCCAACAGGTACTCCACTTCGAGTAGGAAAGTGCGCTCAGCCGGGCGGCGAGGCGGGCATACCCAAGTGTTGTCCGGCCGCGCCGCCCCTGGCTTGTGTTTGGGTGCAGAACCCTTGACTTGGGGCGAACTGACGTCGGGCTAGACGCGGGCATCCGCCTGGCTGGCGTCGGCCGGGGCGGGCCGCCGGTCGAAGATGGTGGCGCCGGCCTCCTGTTCGGCCTGGTTGTTGATGCCCAGGTCGATGCCCTTGCGTTCCCGGATCACCAGCACCGCGGCCGTCGAAACCAGTGCCACGATGAGCAGGTAGACGGACACGGACGCCGTTGTTCCGGTGGCCTGGACCAGGGCGGTGGCGATCATGGGAGCGAAGGCGCCGCCGATGATGGCGCCCAGAGCGTAGGAGATCGCGACGCCGGAGAACCTGATGGAGGCGGGGAACAGTTCGCTGTAGAGGGCCGCCTGCGGGCCGTAGGTCAGGCCGAGTCCGACCGTGAACAGTGCGAGGCCGAGGAACAGTGCCCAGATGTTCCCGGTGTTTACCAGCCAGAACAGCGGGAACACCGTGACGATGAGGCAGCCGTACCCGATGAGGTAGGTCTTCTTGCGGCCAATGCTGTCAGCCAGGTAGCCGGAGATCAGCGTAAAGACGAACCACAGGGCAGCGGAGCCGGTGACTGCCAGGAGCACTTCCGTGCGGTCCATGGCCAGGCCGGCGGGATTGGCGGCATAGCTGAGGATGTAGCCGCCCGTGGTCATGTAGCCCGCGGCGTTGTTGCCTGCGAAAACCAGGGCGGCGATGATGACCAGCAGCCAGTGCTTTTTGAACAGTTCGACAACCGGGACGCGGGTCTGCTGCTTCTTTTGGGCGATCTCCTCGAAGACCGGGCTTTCCTCCACGCTGCGGCGGACCATGAAGCCCACTACGATCAGAACGAAGCTGAGCAGGAAGGGAATGCGCCAGCCCCACTGCACAAAGGCTGCACCGGGTGAGACCACGCCGGACATCAGGGCCAGCACACCGGAGGCCAGCAGCATGCCCAGGGGAACCCCCAGCTGCGGGAAGGCGCCGAACAGGCCCCGCTTGCCGTGGGGCGCGTGTTCCACGGCCATGAGGACCGCTCCGCCCCATTCGCCGCCGGCAGAAACGCCCTGCAGGATGCGCAGGAGCAGCAGCAGGATGGGCGCCACGACACCCGCCGTTTCGAAGGTCGGCAGCACGCCGATGAGGGTGGTGGCCGCCCCCATCATGATCAGCGTGATGACCAGCATGGCGCGGCGGCCCAGCCGGTCCCCGAAGTGTCCGGCCAGGAACGCCCCCAATGGACGGAACAGGAAGCTGAGCCCCACCGAGGCGAAGGAGATCAGGATGCCGATGTTGTCGCCGGCGGGTTCGAAGAACAGCTTCGCGAAGACCAGGCCCGCAGCGTTGGCGTAGATGAAGAAGTCGTACCACTCGATGGTGGTCCCGATGATGGTGGCGAACGCTACGCGGCGGTCCGTTGCCGGGCTGCGCCGCCCCTGCTGGACAGTACTCAATGTTTTTCCTTGCTGTGGGGACACGTCACTGTGTGGATATGGAGCTGTGTCAGTTAGCGTGGGGGCTGGCGATGCCGATGTATTGGGTGGTGGTGTATTCGGCGATGCCTTCGGTGCCGCCTTCGCGGCCGAGGCCTGATTGTTTGACGCCGCCGAAGGGTGCTGCGGCGTTGGAGATGACGCCGGCGTTGAAGCCGACCATGCCGAATTCGATCTGTTCGGCGACGCGGAGGAGCCGGTTGAAGTCTCGGCTGTAGAGGTAGGAGGCGAGTCCGTATTCGCTGGAGTTGGCCAGCCGGATGGCGTCCTCCTCAGTGGTGAAGGTGGTGACCGGGGCGACGGGCCCGAAGATCTCCTGCCCCAGGATCTCTGCACCGTGGGGAACGTGGGCCAGGACGGTGGGCTGGTAGAAGAACCCGGCACCCTCAACCGGTGCGCCGCCGGTGACAGCCACTGCTCCGGCATCGACGGCGGCACGCACCAGGGCGTGCACGTCGTCGCGGGCGCCGGCGTCGATCAGCGGGCCAACGTTTGTGGCGGGGTCGGTGCCGCGGCCGGTGGTGAGGGCGCCCATGGCGGCGGCGAACTTCGCGGTGAACTCGGCCGCGACGGTTTCGTGGACGAGGAAGCGGTTGGCGGCGGTGCAGGCTTCGCCCATGTTCCGCATCTTGGCGGCCATGGCTCCTTCGACAGCCTTGTCGAGGTCGGCGTCCTCGAACACGATGAACGGGGCGTTCCCGCCCAGTTCCATCGAGGTGCGCAGGACATTCTGCGCGGCGTCGGCCATGAGGCGCTTGCCCACCGGGGTGGAACCGGTGAAGGAGACCTTCCGCAGCCGCGGGTCGGCCAGCAGCGGCCCGGAGATCCCGGACGCCGATGAGGACGCCACGACGTTGAGGACCCCGGCGGGCAGGCCGGCGTCGAGCATGGTCTGCGCGAAGTACTGGGCAGTCAAAGGCGTCAGCTTCGCAGGCTTCAACACCATGGTGCAGCCTGCGGCGACGGCGGGGGCGACCTTGCGGGTGGCCATCGCCAGCGGGAAGTTCCAGGGGGTGATGAGCAGGCAGGGCCCGACGGGTTTGTGCTGGACGAGGATCTTGTTCTTGCCCTCAGGCGAAGTGAGGTAGCGGCCGTAGTCGCGGACGGTTTCTTCGGAGAACCAGCGCAGGAACTCGGCCCCGTAGGTGACTTCGCCGCGGGCCTCGGCCAGTGGTTTGCCCATTTCCAGGGTCATCAGCAGGGCGAAGTCCTCGGCGCGTTCCGTGACCAGGAAGAAGGCACGGCGCAGGATCTCGGCCCGCACGCGGGGCGCGGTGTGTGTCCAGGAGGCCTGGGCGGCGTCGGCCGCGTCGAGCGCGGCGATCGCGTCGTCGCTGGTGGCGGAGGCGAGGCTGGCGAGCACCTCCCCGGTAGCGGGGTCGTGCACCTCGAACGTGCCGCCGTCGGACGCGTCCCGCCACTGGCCATTGATGAGCAGTCCGGTCGGCACGGACGCGAGCAACGCGGCTTCACGTGCCGGCGAGATGGCAGGGGGCAGCGCAGAAGTAACTGTCATGGAAAGTCCTTAGGAAGGGAATCGTCAGTAGCTGGCGGGGGTGTCGCCGCCGGAGGGCCGGACGTATTCGGCGGCGAGGGCTTCGGAGCCGCGGGCCAGGAGGGCGACGTCGGCGCCGACCAGGATGAAGGCGGCACCGGCGTCGAGGTAGGCCCGGGCGGTGGCGGGGGCGAAGGCGTTCACGCCGGCGGGTTTGCCGGCTGCTTTGGCGGCGGCGAGGCAGTGTTCGACGGCGGCCCGCACCTCGGGATGTTCCTGCTGTCCCAGCAGGCCCATCGACGCGGCCAGGTCCGATGGTCCGACGAAGATGGCGTCCACGCCGTCGACCTTCAGGATGTCCTCCACCGCCTCGACCGCCGCCGTGGATTCAATCTGGACGGTGACGCTCACTGTCTCCGACGCCCGTGCCAGGTAGTCCGGAACGCGGTTCCAGCGCGCCGCCCGGGCGAGTGCCGAACCGACGCCGCGGACGCCGTGGGGCGGGTAGCGGGTGGCGGCCACGGCGGCTTCGGCCTCGGCGACGCAGTTGACCATTGGGACCAGCAGGTTCTGCACGCCGAGGTCCAGGTACTGCTTGATCAGCACGGTGTCGTTGACCGGCGGCCGGACCAGGGTGTGGACGGGGTAGCCGTGGATGGCCTGGAGCTGGGCGAGGATGGATTCGAGCCCGTTGGGGCTGTGTTCGGCGTCCACCAGGAGCCAGTCCAGGCCGGATCCGGCGCAGAGTTCGGCGATGAGCGGGCTGCCGGAGCAGACCCACATGCCGGCCAGCGGCCGGCCTGCCCCGGCCTTTTGATGGGCCAGGGCGGACCGGAAGGTGTTCTCTATTCGAAACGGCACGTCACGCTCCCGAGGGGGCCGTAGTCGGCGTGGACGGTATCGCCCTTGTACACCCACAGCGGGCGGGTGAAGGAGCCGGCGAGGATGATGTCGCCGGCCTTCATGGAATCCCCGTGCGCGGCGATCTTGTTGGCCAGCCAGTGCACACCGTTGGCGGGGTGGTCCAGGACGCCGGCGGCCACGCCGGTTTCCTCCACGGTCTGGTTTTTGTAGAGGATCGCGGAGACCCAGCGGAGGTCGACGGAGTCCGGCTTCACGGGGCGGCCGCCCACCACCATGGCGCCCATGGCGGCGTTGTCGGAGATGGTGTCCACGATGGTCCGGCCCTCCATCTCAATCCTGGAATCGAGGATCTCGAGGGCCGGAACCACGTAGTCGGTGGCGTTGAGGACTTCGAAGATGGTGCAGCCGGGTCCTTTGAGCCCGTCCTTCAGCACGAACGCCAGCTCCACCTCCACCCGCGGATGGGTGTAGCGGTCCCACTGCACGGTGCAGCCGGTTTCCAGAACCATGTCATCGAAGATGGCGCCGTAGTCCGGTTCGGTGATGCCGGTGGCGTCCTGCATGGCCTTGGACGTCAGGCCGATCTTGCGCCCCACCAGGGTCCGGCCGGCCTCCTCATTCCGCTGCCGCCACAGCTGCTGCACCGCGTAGGAGTCCTCCACCGTCATGTCCGGATAGCGGGCAGTCAGCCGCGGGACCGGGGTGCGGGTCCGGTTGGCCTCCACCAGCTCATCCGCGATGGCCTCGATCGTCTTCGCGTCCAACATGGCTTAGACCTGGGCTCCGAGCTTGAAGCCCACTGCGTCCTTGCCTGCTGCCGCGTCCTCAGGCTTGCGCGTGTAGGAGAAGCCGTCCGCACCAACGGTCACGGCCATTTCGGAGGCGTCGGTGCGTTCGATGACCGGCTGCGGGTTGCCGTCGAGGTCCAGGACGAGGGAGGCCTCGGTGTACCAGGACGGGACGACGGGGTTGCCCCACCAGTCGCGGCGCTGGTTGTCGTGGACGTCCCAGGTGATGGTGGGGTTGTCCGGGTCGCCGGTGTAGTAGTCCTGGGTGTAGATCTCGATGCGGTGGCCGTCCGGGTCCAGGATGTAGAGGTAGAAGGCGTTGGAGACGCCGTGCCGGCCGGGGCCGCGTTCGATCCGGTCGCTGATGCGCAGGGCGCCCATCTTGTCGCAGATCTGGATGATGTTGTGCTTCTCGTGGGTGGCGAACGCGACGTGGTGCATGCGGGGTCCGTTGCCGCCGGTGAGGGCGGTGTCGTGGACGGTTTGCTTGCGGTGCATCCAGGCGGCGTAGGTGACGCCGTCGGAGTCCTTGATGTCCTCGGAGACGCGGAAGCCGAGGTCTTCGAGGTACTTGCGGCCGCGGGGGACGTCCGGGGTGACCTGGTTGAAGTGGTCCAGGCGGACCAGTTCCCCGGCGGAGTAGAGGTCGTAGCGCTGGGTGAGGCGCTCGACGTGCTCGGTCTCGTAGAAGAACTCGTAGGGGAAGCCCAGCGGGTCCTCGACGCGGACAGAGTCGCCGATGCCCTTGGTGAAGCCTTCCTTGCGGCGCTCAACCCGGCAGCCGAGTTCGCGGTAGTAGGCCTCGGCGGCGTCCACCTCGGCGGGGGACTTCACCCGGTACGCGAAGGCGGCCACCGCGGCGATCGGTCCCTTGCGGAGCACCAGGTTGTGGTGGATGAACTCCTCCAGGGAGCGCAGGTAGATGGTGGTCTCGTCCTCCTCGGTGACGTGCAGGCCGAGGACGTTGACGTAGAACTCGCGCGACCTGGCGAGGTCGGTGACCACGATCTCCATGTAGGCGCAGCGGACGATGTCCGGTGCCGGGACGGTGGGGGTGGGAACGAAGTTGGTCATGATGTTCTCTCTTCTTTGAAAGGGGGTTTGCTGGCCGTGTTTGCCGGGGTGTTAGGCGCCGAATTTGGGGGTGTGGACGCTGCCGAGGGTGATGTGGACGGCCTGCTGGTCGGTGTAGAAGTCGATGGAGCGGTAGCCGCCCTCGTGGCCCAGTCCGGAGGCCTTGACGCCGCCGAACGGGGTGCGCAGGTCGCGGACGTTGTGGCTGTTCAGCCACACCATGCCGGCCTCGACGTTCTGCGAAAAGTTGTGGGCCCGGGTGAGGTTCTGGGTCCAGATGTAGGCGGCCAGGCCGTACTTGGTGTTGTTCGCCAGGGCCAGCGCCTCGTCGTCGTTCTCAAAGGGGGTGATGGCGACGACGGGGCCGAAGATCTCCTCCTGGAAGATCCGCGCGTCCGGGGAGACATCGGCGAAGACGGTGGGGGCGATGTAGTTGCCCTCGGGCAGGTGCTCGGGGCGTCCGCCGCCGGCGAGCAGCCGTCCCTCGGACTTGCCGATCTCCACGTAGGAGGCCACCTTTTCGTAGTGCTCCGGGTGGACCAGGGCGCCGACCTGCGTTTTGGGGTCGTGCGGGTCGCCGACCACGATGTTCCTGGCGCGGGCGGCGTACTTTTCGCAGAACTCGTCGTAGATCGCCCGTTCCACCAGGATGCGGGAGCCGGCGGTGCAGCGTTCGCCGTTGAGGGAGAAGACGCCGAACAGGGCGGAGTCGATGGCGGCATCCAGATCGGCGTCGGCGAAGACGACGCAGGGGGACTTGCCGCCGAGCTCCATGGAGAGGCCCTTGAGGTTGGCGGCGGCGTTACGGAAGATCGTCTGGCCGGTGGTGGTCTCGCCGGTGAAGGAGATCAGCGGGACGTCCGGGTGCTTGACCAATGCGTCGCCCGCTTCCTCGCCGAGGCCGTTGACGAGGTTGAAGACGCCGTCAGGCAGGCCGGCTTCCTTGAAGATGGTGGCCCAGAGCGAGGCGGAGAGCGGGGTGAACTCGGCCGGCTTGAGGACCACGGTGTTGCCGGTGGCCAGGGCCGGGGCGAGTTTCCAGGACTCGAGCATGAACGGGGTGTTCCATGGGGTGATAAGTCCGGCGACGCCGATCGGCTTGCGGTTGACGTAGTTGATCTGCGAACCGGGGACCTTCATGGCGTCGTCGAACTGGGCGACGATCAGGTCCGCGAAGAAGCGGAAGTTTTCCGCCGCGCGCAGGGCCTGGCCTTTGGCCTGGGTGATGGGCAGGCCGGTGTCGAAGGTTTCGAGTTCGGCGAGGCGGGATTCCTGGGCCTCGACGGCGTCGGCGATCCGGTTCAGGACGCGGGCGCGTTCGCGGGGCTTCATCTTGGGCCACGGGCCGTTGGTGAAGGCTTCGCGGGCGGCTGCGACGGCGAGGTCGATGTCTTCCTTCTGGCCGGCTGCGGCGGTGGCGTAGTTCCGGTTGGAGACCGGGTCCAGGACGTCGAAGGTCTTCCCGCCGACGGAATCGACAAACTTGCCGTTGATGTAGTGCTGGATGTGGGTGGGCAGGTCCTCGGGAACGTAGTGCTTTGCTGCTGTTTCTACAGGAGTCGTCATCGTTGAAGTCCTAACTAGTGCTTGGTTTGGGAGAGGTAGGCGTCGAGGGTGGCGCTGCGGTGGAGCCGGGCCGCTTTTTCGATGGTGTCTGCGTCCGCGTTGTTTTCAATGAGCTGCAGGAGCGCCTCGTGTTCCTCCACGGATTCCCGGGCGCGGCCGGGAACGAAGCGGAACGTCGAGGACCGCAGGGATGCGAGCCGGTTCCAGCCGCGGTGGACGAGGTCCAGGATGTGCGGGTTGGGGCAGTGTTCGAACAATACGCTGTGGAAGTCCTGGTTCAGCTGGGTGAACCGGACGGGATCGAAGTGCTGCAGGCACTCGCGCATGTCCTCGTTTACCGCGCGGGCCCGGGCGATGTCCGCCGCACCGATCAGCGGTGCGGACAGCGCCGTGGCCGCACCTTCCACGATGCTGAGTGTCTGCATCGTATAGAGGTACTCGGTGGGATCGATCCCGGAAACGGTGGCACCGACGTTTCGTTCGAACTTCACCAGGCCCTCGGCTTCAAGCCGGCGGATGGCTTCGCGGACGGGGACCACGCTGAAGCCGAGGTCCTTGGCGATGGCGGCCAGCACCAGCCTGTAGCCGGGGGTGTAGCTGCCTTCGACGATCCGTGCCTTGATGGCCTGGTAGGCCTGCTCCGACTTGCTGCCGGGGGTGGCGGCGGAGTCAGCAGTTGCTGCGGTGGCGGTGGCCGTTTCAGCCATTGGCTTTGCCTGCTTCCCACTCCTCGTACTTGGCGCGCCACTCACTGTTGAGCGGGTATAGCCCGTCCACGCTGTGGCCCTGCTCCACCATTTCGGCGATGAACACCTCTTCGCGTTCCTGGGCGATCGAGTCGTCAGCGACTTCCTCGGCGATGGCCGGCGGGATCACCAGGATGCCGTCGGCGTCGGCCACGATGATGTCGCCGGGCTGCACGGTGGTGCCGCCGCAGGCGATGGTGATGTCCGTATCCCACGGGATGTGGCGGCGGCCCAGCACGGCGGGGTGCGGGTTGGAGTAGTAGGTGGGCAGCTCCATGGCGGCCACGGCGGAGAAGTCGCGGACGCCACCGTCGGTGATGATGGCGGCGGCGCCGCGGACTTGGGCGCGGAGGGCCAGGATGTCGCCGATGGTTCCGGTGCCCTTCTCGCCGCGGGCTTCCATGACCAGGATTTCGCCCTCGTTGACGGAGTCGATGGCCTTTTTCTGCGCGTTGAACCCGCCGCCGTGGGTCTTGAACAGGTCTTCACGGTTGGGCACGTAGCGCAGGGTCCGGGCCAGGCCCACCACCTTGCGGTCCGGCCGGGTAGCTTGCAGACCGTCGATGCTGACGTTGTTCAGGCCGCGCTTGCGCAGCTGCGAGGACAGGGTGGCGGTGCAGACGCTCTCCAGCTTCGCCTTCAGCTCCGGCGTGAGGACATGCCCGACGGCGGCACTTGCGTCGGCGGCCGGAAGGCCGGCGGCCTCCCGCGAGCCGTACGCCTCTTCCCGCTGCAGGTCATCGGCCTTGGGCTGCGCACCAAAGTCCGCGAACGCCGTCGTGCCTTCCTTAACAGTGGTGGTGAGGCGGCCAGTGGTGAGGCCGCCGTCGGCGGTGCTGACCTCCACCTCCAGCACGTCGCCGGGAACGGCGACGGAGGCGCCGGCAGGGGTGCCGGTGAGGATGATGTCCCCCTCCTCGAGGGTGAGCAGCTGGGAGAGGTCCGCCACGAGCCGGGCGAACGGGAAGAGCAGGTCCACAGTGGTGTCGTCCTGGACCAGTTCTCCGTTGTGCCAGGTGCGGATCCGCAGGTTGGCGGGGTCGACAGCGTCTGCCGGGATCAGTGCCGGGCCCACCGGAGTGAAGCCGTCGCCGCCCTTGGAGCGGAGGTTGGAGCCCTTGTCCGCGTAGCGGAGATCGTACACACCCAGGTCATTGCTGGCCGTGACCGCGGCGACGTGGCTCCACGCGTCCTCGATCCCAACACGCCGGGCGGCTTTGCCGATGACGAGAGCGATCTCGCCCTCGTACCCGAGCAGTTCGCATCCGGCCGGGCGTTCGACCGCGGTACCGCTCAGGGAGAGCGAGGACGAGGGCTTCAGGAAGTAGGAGGGCTGCGCCGGTGTCCGGCCGCGCTGGGCTGCGCGGCTGGGGTAGTTAATGTGCACCGCGATCACCTTGCGCGCTGCTGCCAGGGTGTCGCCGTTGACCTGCTCCAAAACGTTCTCCTCATCAGGTACGAAATCGTATACGAAACATACTGGACCGTCCTGCCCGCTTCGTCAACCCCTCGTTCCGGGGAAGCGGCGGCTTCTTGTGGCCGGGGTCATGTGTGACGTACAGTACTGAATCATAACCACAGTTTCTATTATCGAACCATCTGTTCTGATATAGAACACATGACTTGGCGCAAGCCAGCCACACAGTGAAGTGAGGAAAACCCGTGCAGTTCCACCACCACGGTTACGTTTCCGGTGACCCGCGCATCCAGCCGGCCGCCGGTGTCGGCATCAACCGCCCCGAAGAGCTTCCCGACGAGGTTGACGTGCTGATCGTGGGTTCCGGCCCCGCCGGCATGCTCGCCGCCGCCCAGCTGTCCCAGTTCCCGGACATCACCACCCGCA
This sequence comes from Arthrobacter sp. NPDC057388, assembly GCF_042668165.1. Lineage (NCBI taxonomy): Bacteria > Bacillati > Actinomycetota > Actinomycetes > Micrococcales > Micrococcaceae > Arthrobacter > Arthrobacter sp. NPDC057388. Next base: position 70,954 of record NZ_JBHVBL010000017.1, on the reverse strand, counting down.
TCGTGGAGCGCCGTCCCGGCCGCCTGGCGATCGGCCAGGCGGACGGCATCCAGGCCCGCAGCGTCGAGACCTTCCAGGCCTTCGGCTTTGCCGAGGAAATCACCGCGGAGGCCTACCGGATCACCGAGATGGCGTTTTGGAAGCCCAACCCGGAGAACCCGAAGCACATCTACCGCGCAGCCCGTGCGGTCGACGACGAGATGGGCATCAGCGAATTCCCGCACCTCATCGTCAACCAGGCCCGTGTGCTCGATTACTTCGCCCGGGTCATGGCCTACTCGCCGACGCGCATGACCCCCGACTACGGGTATGAGTTCCGCAGCCTCGAGGTCGCCGATGAGGGGGAGTACCCCGTGACGGTGACCCTGGTCCACACCGCAGGCGGGCAAGAGGGCCAGGAGCGCGTGGTGCGCGCCAAGTACGTGGTGGGTGCCGACGGTGCGCGCAGCAAGGTCCGGGAATCCATCGGCTGCACGCTCGCCGGAGACCAGGCGAACCACGCCTGGGGCGTCATGGACGTGCTTGCGTCCACAGATTTCCCGGACATCCGGACCAAGTGCGCCATCCAGTCCCACGACGGCGGCAGCATCCTGCTGATCCCGCGCGAGGGTGGCCACCTGTTCCGCATGTACGTCGACCTGGGCGTCGTGCCGGAGAACGACAACGGCGCCATCCGCAAGACCACCATTGAGCAGATCATCGCCCACGCCAACCAGATCCTGCAGCCGTACACCCTGGACGTCCGCAACGTCGCCTGGCACAGCGTCTACGAGGTGGGCCACCGCCTGACCGACAGGTTCGACGACGTCCTGCCCGCCGAACGCGAAACCCGCACCCCGCGCGTGTTCATCACCGGCGACGCCTGCCACACCCACAGCGCCAAGGCCGGCCAGGGCATGAACGTGTCCATGCAGGACGGCTTCAACATCGGCTGGAAGCTCGGCCATGTGCTGGAGGGCCGCAGCCCGGAATCCCTGCTCGCCACGTACTCCGCGGAGCGCCAGGTGGTCGCGAAGAACCTGATCGACTTCGACAAGGAATGGTCAACCCTCATGGCCAAAAAGCCCGAGGAGTTCAACGACCCCTCGGAGCTCGAGGACTTCTACGTCCGCACCGCCGAATTCCCGGCCGGCTTCATGACCGAGTACGCGCCGTCAATGATCGTGGCCGAGGCAAAGCACCAGGAGCTGGCCGCAGGCTTCCCGGTGGGCAAGCGCTTCAAGTCCGCGCCCGTGCTGCGCGTCTGCGACACCAACCCCCTGCAGCTGGGGCACCAGGCAAAGGCCGACGGACGCTGGCGCATCTACGTTTTCTCAGACCCGGCCGAAGCCGGTGCCGCGTCGCCGACCACTGAGCTCGCCCACTGGCTGGAGAACTCGCCGGAGTCTCCGCTGGCCGCAACGCCGCAGGGTGCCGACGCCGATGCCTGGTTCGATGTGAAGGTCATCTACCAGCAGGACCACCGGGGCATCGACATCAACGCCGTCCCGGCCGTGTTCAAGCCGGAGGTCGGCCCGTTCAGGCTCACCAATCTTGAGAAGGTCTACGGCGCGGACCCGAAGGCCGACATCTTCGACCTGCGCGGCCTTGACCGCAGCGGCGTCGTGGTGGTGGTGCGCCCGGACCAGTACGTGGCGAACGTCCTGCCACTGACCGCGACGGCGGAACTAGGTGCCTTCTTCGCCCGGTTCCTGCCGGCCCGCCGCGGGCTGGTCGGCCACTCCGCGTGACCGTTTGAACGGCTGGGAAAATGAAACTGCCGGGGAGCGCGTACGCCTCCCCGGCAGTTTCATTTTTTCCGCCGGTCATGGGCAGTGCGCTCAGGCACAACAACTGGGCGCTGCCAGACAAGTCCGCGGCAGCCCGGGACTGCCAATCTGGAACCAGCGGTGCGAGGCCATTGCCGGCACCCTTCTCCAACGCTCATGACCGTTAAGAAGGATCCAATGAGTATTTCAAATTCCGAACCACGGACGGCCGAAACGGGTCCGCGCAGCGAGCAGTCCACCGCACTCCGCGCGGGCAGCATCGGCGTCCTGGGCATTCTCTTTTTCGTTCTTTCAGCCCAGGCTCCGCTGACCGGCATCGTCGGCGCGGCACCGCTGGCGGCTGCACTCGGCAATGGCGCCGGGGCTCCCGGCGCGTACCTCGTTGTGGGCATTGTGATTGTCATCTTCGCCGTCGGGTTCGTGGCCATGAGCCGGAAGGTGCAGGCCAACGGAGCCTTTTATGCCTACATCACCGCCGCATTCGGCAGGAAAACGGGCGCGGGCGCGGCCTGGCTGGCACTGCTGGCCTACAGCACTGTACAGGCGGCCATGTACGGGCTTTACGGTGCGGCCTTTTCCGGCTTGCTGGCTTCGGCGGGCCTGGCTGTTCCCTGGTGGCTCCTCGCCGTTGCCACGATGGCAGGCGTGCAGGTACTGGGGTCGAAGAACATCGAACTCGGCGCCCGCGTCCTGGCGTTCCTGGTGGGCCTGGAAGTGGCGATCCTGCTGCTGTTCGGCTTCACCGTCCTGCTGAAGGGCGGCGGCCCCGAAGGCCTCAACATGGCAGCCTCCTTTTCCCCCGAGGCGATAGCCACCGGAGCGCCCGGCGTTGCCATCATGTTCGCCGTTGCCTCCATGTTCGGCTTCGAGTCAACGGCCATCTACTCTGCCGAGGCCAAGGATCCGCACCGGACCGTGGCGCGGGCAACGTACCTCTCCGTCGGCATCATCGCCGTGTTCTTTGCCTTCATCACGTGGATGCTCGTGAGCTTCTACGGACCCTCACATGTCATCGGGGCCGCCGGAGCAGCCCTGGAATCAGGAGATGCCACGTCATTCGTGATCGGGCCACTGGTTGAGCTGTTCGGCCCCTGGGCCGGCGTTACGGCCGGGATCCTGCTGGTGACGTCCCTCCTCGCAGGCATTATTGCCTTCCACAACGGCATCAACCGCTACCTGCACTCGCTGGCCCTGCGCGGTTCCCTGCCCGCCGTCCTGGCCCGGACCAACAGGCACCGCGCACCGGCATCGGCGGCGTGGGTCCAGACAACCCTCGCCGCGCTGCTCGTGGCTCCTTTTGCGGTGCTGGGGATGGACCCGGTACTGACGCTGTTCTCGTGGTTCAGCGGACTGGCCGTTGCCGCGCTGCTGGTGCTCTACATGCTCTGCTCCCTGGCCGTCGTCGCATTTTTCCGCCGTGAACGGGTGCCAGGCCAGCTCTGGCAGACCCTGGTCGCCCCGGCCGTTGCTTCGCTGTTGCTGGGGTGGGTCCTCAGCCTGGTGGTCAGCAATTTCACGGCCCTGATCGGCGGAAGCGCCGAAACGGCTGCCGCGCTGCTGGTTGCCGTGCCCGTGATGTTCCTGGCCGGAGTGCTGGCGGAAATCGGAGTCGAGAAGCGCGTTGGGTCCTCCGGGCTCCTGCCCATGCCCTGATGATGCCGCCGGTGGCTAACTGCCCGTCGTCGTCTCCAGCGGTTTGTTAGGGACGACGGCGGGCCCCAGGTCCCGCGGGCGGTCGTGCTGGCCCCTTCGCCAGCCGTTTCGCCGGGCGTTCCGGCGGGCAAGGCCGGCCGCGAGCAGCAGAAGCAGAACGAGGCACGCGGCGGCCACGGCGACCGTTGCCGGGTCGCCGGGCCATTGCCCTGTCATGCCGAGCAGCGCCGGCACTGTTGCCGTCGTCTGGCTGGCCAGAACCAGGGACCAGCCGATCAGCGGGGACAGCCTGGTCTGGCCCAGCGCCAGCGAGAAGAAGAACAGCGCCCACAGGTACGACCAGCACAGCCACAGCACCGCCAGCAGCGCGTCCGTGTTGAACCAGGCCCCGGCGAGCACCAGGCCGCAGCCTGCCACCATTGCGCTGAACCAGCCGAGGCCCCTGGATCCGAGTCCCAGCAGGAAATCCAGGCCGACGTAAACATAAGTCAGGCCGAAGAGGAACATTCCCGACGCTGAGAGCAGCAGCTGCCCGACGCCGTCGGCATCCGGAGCCGTGACGCCTGGATGCGTGACCCCCAGGTAGGTGATGCCCAGCAGCACCTGGACCGTACCGATGACCAGGCTCAGCACGGCTGCATCCCGGCGCGGGAGGGCGCCCAGCGTTGCGAGGCCGTTGACCAGCAGCGCCGCGCCGGACAGAAGGAGGCAGACGTAGGCCATCAGTAGACCTTTGCCGCACAACGTTTTTTGCTGATAGATTCCATAATGCGAAAGCTTACTGTCACGATATGGATGTTATGCCATGATAGGCACCGTCGCCTAACCGTTCACGATCCAAATCGGTTAGGTTGAAAGCTCAACTATAGGGTGGCCGTCGACGCATTCCCGGCCGCCGCTCGGCGAAGTAAGGAAAGACGCATGGACGCACGGCTGGAGGCTGTCAGGGACACGGTTTTGGCGCGCAACCCCGGCGAGGCTGAGTTTCACCAGGCCGTCGCGGAGGTTTTCGAAAGCCTTGGCCCTGTTCATGACCGGCATCCCGAGTTCCTCGAGGCCGCTATTTTGGAGCGGCTGTGCGAGCCTGAGCGGCAGATCCTCTTCCGGGTTCCGTGGACGGACGACCAGGGCCGGGTGCAGATCAACCGCGGCTTCCGCGTGGAATTCAACTCAGCCTTGGGCCCGTACAAGGGCGGCCTCCGGTTCCACCCGTCCGTCTACCTCGGCATTGTGAAGTTCCTCGGCTTCGAGCAGATCTTCAAGAACGCGCTCACGGGCATGCCCATCGGCGGCGGCAAGGGCGGCTCCGACTTCGATCCCCGCGGCCGCAGCGACGCCGAAGTCATGCGATTCTGCCAGTCGTTCATGACCGAGCTGTACCGGCACATCGGTGAATACACGGACGTCCCGGCCGGTGATATCGGTGTGGGCGGCCGCGAAATCGGCTATCTCTTCGGCCAGTACAAACGCATCACCAACCGCTACGAATCGGGGGTCCTCACGGGCAAGGGTGTCTCCTGGGGAGGCTCGCTGGTCCGCCCCGAGGCCACCGGGTTCGGCACGGTGATCTTCACCGAGGAGATGCTCAAAACCCGTGGCTCATCCTTTGCCGGGCAGCGCGTGGTGGTTTCCGGCTCCGGCAACGTCGCCATCAATGCCATCGCCAAGGCCCAGGCGCTCGGCGCCACCGTGGTGGCCTGTTCCGACTCCTCCGGCTACATCGTGGACGAGGCGGGCATCGATGTCGGGCTGCTCCGCGAGGTCAAGGAGGTGGACCGCGGACGGCTGAAGGACTATGCGGAACGCCGTGACGGCGTGTCCTACGTGGACGGCGGCTCGGTCTGGGATGTCGACGCAACCGTCGCGTTGCCGTGCGCCACGCAAAACGAGCTCGACGGCGGTGCTGCCGCCCGCTTGGTCCGCAACGGACTGCTCGCGGTCGGGGAAGGCGCCAACATGCCCTCGACCCGGGACGCAGTGGCGGTGTTCCAGGAGGCGGGCGTGCTGTTCGGGCCGGGCAAGGCCGCCAACGCAGGCGGGGTGGCCACATCGGCGCTGGAGATGCAGCAGAACGCTAGCCGCGACTCGTGGTCCTTCGAACACACCGAAGAGCGGCTGACCGACATCATGGTGGGAATCCACCACCGCTGCGCCGCCACCGCAGACGAGTACGGCGAACCCGGAAACTATGTGCTCGGCGCAAACATCGGCGGCTTCGTTAAAGTGGCCGACGCCATGCTCGCGCAGGGTCTGATCTAGCTCGAGCAGGGCCTTATCTGGCCGCAGGCATTCATGCGCCGCGCCGCCAGTCGCTCGGCGACTCGCCGAAGGCGTCGCGGAAGGTGCGGCTGAAGTGTGCTGCATCCAGGAATCCCCAGCGCGCCGCCACAGCGCCCACGGAGGTGCCGGCATGCAGCGGATCCCTGAGGTCGCGGCGGATCCGTTCCAGCCTGCGGCTGCGGATCCAGCTGGCAACGGTGCTGCCGGACTCGTGGAAGACGTTGTGCAGGTGGCGGGTGGAGATGAAATGCGCCGCGGCAATGCCGGCGGGTGAAAGCTGGGGGTCGGCGAGGTTCGCCTCGATGTATTCACGGACCGACGTCGCCAGCAGCGCCTGGGGCTTGAGGCTGTCCGCTGCCAGGTCCAGTTCCGAATGGAGCATGGTGGAGACGAGATCCAGGGTGTTGGCGACGAGGCGGGACCCCGTGGGTCCGCTGAGTGTCTCCAGGTTGCCGGCGAGCTGCCTGATGAACGGTCCCACGATTCCCGCCAGGCCGGACTCTCCTGCCAGGCGGACCGCTGCCAGCTGCCCCACATAATCCGGCGGAAGCGACAGGGAGTCGTGCGGGAACATCACCACCATCACGCGCGCCTGCTCTTCGAATGCCAGCGTGTACGGGCGGTTAGTGTCGTAGATGGCAAGGTCGCCGGGCCGGAGCGCGGCCTCGCGGTTGTCCTGGATGAGGAGCCCGGTGCCCTCCAGCTGCAGGTTCAGCTTGAAATAGCGCTGGTCGGATTGCGCCAGAAGCGCCGGGGTGCGGTGGACGCTGTGGCCTGAGGCAGACACTTCCACGATGCACGTGCGGTCCAGGACCCTGGAGCGCATGCGGCCGCGGAACTGTTCGGGCCGTTCCGTTTCGGCCGCGAGCGGCACGAAGGACTGCGCCACAAGGTGCCTCCAGTGGTCAAACGAGCTGGCCTCGCTGGAGGTGAGGGTCTGGTCCGCGGAGCGGGCTGCGGTTGCTGGCATGAACATTCCTGACGCCGGTGGGCCATCTGAAAGCGGGTCCCCAACACTGTGTGCTGCGACACAGTCATTTCAGGTTAGCGTCGCAGCCACCGCCTGTCATCTTTTTTCAACAAGTGGCGAAAAAAAGATTCCTACTTGTTCTTTCCCCGGGCCGCCACGCTCCAGCGGTCCACGAGCGCGCCGCCGCTGACCACGGCGACGTCATCCACCAGATTGACGGCAAGGCAGACGTGGTTGGGGATGACGCGCAGCCGCTCGCCGATGGCGGGGAGGGTGCCGGGCTCCGGCCACTCGACCGTTGCGTGGTGCTCCGAAAGTGCGCTGATCCGGGCATCAGGGTAGTCCAGCAGGCGCCCGAGGCCGCTGGCCCACGCCGGCCTATCACTGCCGAGGATCTTGCTGCCGGCGTCGATGATGAAGCGGCCCGGTCCGTCCGCCGGGGTTGCGTGATGGCTGACCACGGTCGCCGCGACCGTCAGCGCGATGTCCTCGGCCGCGCATCGCCCCAGCTCCAGCTGCTGGGCGTCGCCAAAGACGTAGACGCCCGGGCGGACTTCGGTGGCGGCCGAGCCGCCGGTCAGCATCGCCGTGGGGGTGGAGCCGCCGCTGCGGCGGCTGGACTCGAATCCGGCGGCCGCAAGAACTTCGGACGCCTGGTTCAGGGCCTGCTGCTCCTGCCTGGCCGCCTCGGCCGGCATGCCCGGAGCGTAGCTGTGCCCCGGGAAGGTGAAGATTCCCGCTACTCCCAGCCCGGACTGTGCCGCTGCCCGGGCAACAGGGGCGACCGCCTCCGGGTGAACGCCGCTGCGGTGGTGGCCGCTGTCCACTTCCACCAGGACACTGACGCTCCCGGCAGCGCTTCCCAGTGCCGTCCCCAGTCTCGTTGCTCCCTCCGTGGAGTCCACGCCGACGGCGATACGCGCCCTTTGTGACAGGCGCCGGAGCCGTTGGGCTTTCTGTGGCGAAAGCCAGAGCGGGTAGGCGATGAAAAGGTCATCGACGCCTGCAGCAGCGAACACTTCAGCCTCGCCGATGGTCGCCACGGTCAGTCCGGCGGCTCCCGCCGCCATCTGCCGGGCGGCGATTTCCGGGATCTTGTGGGTTTTGGCATGCGGGCGCAGGGTGAGGCCCCGTGTCCGGACCGCTGAGGCCATCCGTTCGATGTTCCGGTCGAGTATGTCGACGTCGATCATGATGTCCGGCGTATCGATTTCCTGCGGGATGGTCACTGCTGGCGTCTCCTGCTCGCGGTCGGTTACTCGCGGCCCCGGTCGGGCAGCGAGTCGTCAGGTTCCAACGCTAGCGGTCAGCGGGCTGGCTGGTCAGTAGAGCCAGGAAGCCTTCGAGCTGGCCGTTCAGGCCGAGCTCCGTCTGGCCCTCCGGCAGCAGCGCGGCAGCGATCTGTGCCCCCAGCAGCATGTTGAGCAGCTGCCCGGCGAGGCTCTCATCGTCGACGGCGGTGCTCACCTCCCCGCCGGCCCGGGCCTCCGCGAGGTGGCGCCGGACGGTATCCAGCCACTGCTGCATCGACTCCCGGTGGATCTGTGCCTTGCCGGGGTCGTTGATCGCCTTCTGCCAGAAGGGGATGACGATCCGGGCTTCATTAATCCGTTCCTCATCCAGCGGAAGCACTTCAATGCAGAACGCGCGCAGCGCAGCCAGCCCGGAAAGCCCCGCGGTGACTTCGGCGATGCGCTTATTGGTCCGGTTGAACACGTGGCCGAACGCGAAGGTCAGCAGTGTGTCCTTGGTGGGGAAGTACGGCTTGAGGGCGCCGTTCGCGAAGCCCGCCTCCGTGGCAATCTCCCGCATGGTGGCACTTTCGATGCCCATCCTGGCGATGATCCGCCAGGTCGCATCCACCAGTTCCAGGCGGCGCTCGTCGTGGTCAACAATCTTTGGCACGCAGCCGCTCCCCAATAAATATTTTCGCCCAGGCTCTTGTGAGCCATCTTACGTTCGCTTATTCTCTACAACTATAGAAAATAAAAGTCCGACCCGCCAGGGTCCCTGATAAAGGCCGCCATGACGCTCTCCATCACAGAAACCGCCAGCCCCTTCCGCCTCGCAACAGCCGCGGAGATCAGCGGGGTGCAAGGCATTCTTCGCTCTGCCGGCCTCCTTGGCCCGGAGAAGCGCATTGCATATTTGGGCCTGCTGGACCCTGCCCGCCGTACAGACCCTGCCCGCCGGACAGACACTGCCCGTGAAGCCGGCAGCGAAGCGGAAGACCGGCGGTTCCGCGTCTTCATCCATGACCTTTCGGGCGCCCGGCCCCATGACGTCACCGTGTCGGTCAGCAGCGGCAAGGTGAGCTCCGCCGTCGAACTTGACACCGCGGCGACGGGTGAGCTGCCGGTCCTGGAAGAGGAGTTCGAGGTGGTGGAGCAGCTGCTGGCGGCCGACGAGCGGTGGCTGAAGGCGCTCGCCGCGCGGAACCTGGACGTCAGCAAGGTCCGGGTGGCCCCGCTGTCCGCGGGCGTGTTCGAGTACCCCGAGGAAAAGGGCCGCCGCATCCTCCGCGGGCTGGCCTTCGTGCAGGAGTTCCCCGAGGACAGCGCCTGGGCGCATCCCGTGGACGGGCTCGTGGCCTACGTGGACGTGGTCAGCAAGGAAGTCACCCAGGTGATCGACACGGGCGTCTTCCCCGTGCCGGCAGAGCACGGCAACTACACGGATCCCGAGCTCACCGGCCCGCTCCGCACCACGCAGAAGCCCATCAGCATCACCCAGCCCGACGGCCCCAGCTTCACCGTCACCGGCGGCAACCACATCGAGTGGGAGAAATGGAGCCTTGACGTCGGCTTCGATGTCCGCGAGGGCGTGGTGCTGCACAACATCGGCTTCCGCGACGGCGGCCGGCTGCGGCCCATCATCAACCGCGCGTCGATCGCCGAAATGGTGGTGCCGTACGGCGACCCGTCCCCGATCCGGTCCTGGCAGAACTACTTCGACACGGGGGAGTACCTGGTGGGACAGTACGCCAACTCCCTCGAGCTGGGCTGCGACTGCCTCGGCGACATCACCTACCTCAGCCCCGTGATCAGCGACGCGTTCGGCAATCCCCGCGAGATCCGGAACGGCATCTGCATGCACGAGGAGGACTGGGGCATCCTGGCCAAGCACAGCGACCTCTGGTCCGGCATCAACTACACCCGCCGGAACCGCCGCATGGTGATCTCCTTCTTCACCACGATCGGCAACTACGACTACGGCTTCTACTGGTACCTGTACCTTGACGGGACCATCGAATTCGAAGCCAAGGCCACCGGCGTCGTCTTCACGTCCGCTTTCCCGGAAGGCGGCTCGGACAACATCTCCCAGCTCGCGCCGGGCTTGGGTGCACCCTTCCACCAGCACATCTTCAGCGCCCGCCTGGACATGGCCATTGACGGCTTCACCAACAGGGTGGAGGAGGAGGATGTGGTCCGCCAGGCCATGGGCGAGGGCAATCCGCGCGGCAACGCCTTCTCCCGGAAGCGCACCGTGCTCACCCGGGAATCCGAGGGGGTCCGCGAGGCCGATGCCCGGACCGGCCGGACCTGGATCATCTCCAACCCTGAATCCCGCAACCGCCTGGGCGAACCGGCAGGCTACAGGCTGCACGCCCACAACCAGCCCACGCTGATGGCAGACCCTGAGTCTTCCATTGCCCGGCGGGCGGCGTTTGCCACCAAGGACCTATGGGTTACCCGCTACGCCGAGGATGAGCGCTACCCCACCGGCGACTTTGTCAACCAGCACTCCGGCGGCGCCGGCCTGCCCGCCTATGTCGCGCAGGACCGCGACATCGACGGCCAGGACATCGTTGTGTGGCACACCTTCGGCCTGACGCACTTCCCGCGCGTCGAGGACTGGCCCATCATGCCGGTGGACACCGTCGGGTTCAAGCTCCGCCCGGAAGGCTTCTTCGACCGCAGCCCGGTCCTCGACGTTCCGGCCAACCCGAACATGCAGGCCGGCTCGCACTGCCATGGCTAGGCCGACGCCGTGAGTGCCGTCCTGGCTTCGGCTCGCGTCCTGCACTCCCGCGCCGTGTCAGCGGTAACCGCCGCGTCCTGCGCAGTGCATCTGGGGCTCGTTGCAGGAAACCATCATGGCCCCTGGCTGGGCGCCGTGATGCTCGCGATGGTCGGCGTCTGCCTCCCCTGCGCCGTGCACCTGTGGCGCGGCGCAGGGGAGCGGCCCCTGCGCCAGGTGATGGGCTGCGCCCTGGCCATGACGGCGCTGCACGCCGTCCTCCTGCTGTATGTCCCCGCCTCCGGGGGCGGCCTGTCCGGCCACGCCCATGCCGGAGCGGCGGTACCCGGCGCCGCGGCCGTGGCCGCTACCGCTTCGGAGCCCGCCGGCCTGATGGCCATCGTTGCAGTGGAAATCACGACGGCGTTCCTCGCCGCGACGCTGCTCGCCCGCCTGCGTTCCGTTCCCCGGACGGCTGCCTCGCGCTAACGGGCCAGCTGCCCTTACGGCTCAGGCTGCGCTACGGGGCCAGCCGGCGGAACTCGGAACCGAAATGCACCAGCGGGTCGGGCGCCTCCGACGGTTCTGCCCCGCTGCCCATCGCCAGCACCTCGCCCACAACCAGCAGGTGGGTGGCGGCGCGGTGGACCGAAACAGTCCGCAGTTCAAAATAGGCGAGGCAGCCGTCGATGACTGCAGATCCGGTGGCCGGTCCGCGGCGGAACGGCACCTGTGCAAGCAGCCCGTGCAGCGGCGTTCCCGGACTGGCCAGCCAGGTGGCCGTGCCCTGGTGCTTGCCGGACAGCACACTCAGTGCCCAGGTGCCCGCCTCCTCCACCGCCTCGCCGATGCGGGATTCCGCGTACAGGCTGACCAGCATGGTCGGCGGGTCGTAGGACACGGAAAGGAAGGCGCTGACCGTGGCCGCGTAGTCCCTGTTCCGCAGCCGGGTGGAAACCACCGCCACACCGGCCGTGATGTCTGAGCTCAGCCTGCGGTACAGGTCGACGCCGGTGTCCCCCGGTTCCTTGCTCAACAGATGGGCGTCCAGCGGCCCCGAAGTTTCCATGACGCCATCGTGCCATGTGGTGCTGCTGTTGAGTCTGTTAACAGTGTGGTGCGAGCACTACGGCTGTGGCGCGGCTAACGCAATGGCAACCCAGTATCTGTAAGCCAATGGCCCGCCGTCGTTAACCCTGCGTTCACCTTTGACCCCAAAACTTGTTACCTGCGGCCCATAACTTCATTGAAGGTACAAAAAGTACGCAGCTCACGTTCGGACGTCTCCGGTCCGCACAGCATCGAAAAACCCTGGAAGGGGTACACCCAGTGAAGGCACTCCGCTTCGGCCGCCACGCGGCAATCGCTGTTATCGCCGCTGGCGCACTCGCGCTCACCGCCTGTGGTTCAGACAACGCCACGGGCACCGCCCCCGCAGGCAGCGCCTCTGCCGTCGGCACCAAGGTCACCGGCACCCTGACCGGCATTGGCTCCTCCGCGCAGGGCGCGGCCATGGACGTCTGGAAGACCAACTTCGCCTCCGCCAACCAGGGCGCCACCGTGCAGTACTCCCCGGACGGCTCCGGTGCGGGCCGCAAGGCCATCATTGACGGCTCGGCACAGTTCGCCGGTTCCGACGCTTACCTGAAGGACGAGGAACTGGCCGCGGCCAAGAAGGTCTGCGGGCCCGAGGGTGCCATCGAGATCCCCGTCTACATCTCGCCGATCGCCATTGCCTTCAACCTGCCGGACATCAGTGAGCTGAAGCTGGATGCCATCACCGCGGCCAAGATTTTCCGTGGCGAAATCGCCAAGTGGAACGACCCCGCCATCGCCGCCCTGAACCCGGACGCCAAGCTTCCGGACCTCGCCGTCACCCCGGTGAGCCGTTCTGACGACTCCGGCACCACCAAGAACTTCACCGAGTACCTCTCGGCCGCCGCTCCGGATGTCTGGAAGGACAAGGCCGAGGGCATCTGGCCTGCATCGCTCAAGGGTGAGAACGCAAAGGGCACCTCCGGCGTCGTCAAGACCGTCGCCGACACCCCGGGCGCCGTGACCTACGCCGATGACTCCGCCGTAGGCGGCAAGCTGGGCATCGCCCAGATCAAGGTCGGTTCCGAGTTCGTCAAGATCTCCCCGGAAGCTGCCTCCAAGGCAGTCGACGCCGGCAAGCCCGTTGAAGGCCGCGCCGACACCGACGGTGCCATCAAGCTTGACCGCACCACCACCGCGGCCGGCGTCTACCCGGTGGTCCTGGTTTCCTACCACATCGTCTGCTCCACCTACGACAAGCAGGAAACTGTTGACCTGGTCAAGGCCTTCGAGAACTACGTAGTTTCCGAAGAAGGCCAGAAGGCTGCTGCCGAGTCTGCCAAGTCGGCTCCGATCTCCGCCGCCCTGGCAGAGAAGGCCACCAAGGCCATCGAAGCCATCAAGGTCAAGTCGTAACGGCTTACCTGTCCGCCGAGGTTCCCCGCCCAGCCGCCAGGCAGGGCGGGGAACCTAGCCGTGTAAAGCGCGGTTTCCGCACGATCACATCTGATACATCATCAACACCGAAGGGCCGGGTATGACCACCACCTCCCTGACCAGTTCCCGAGGCGCCGGCCGCGCCGGGGATAAAGTCTTCTCCGGAGCGGCCCTTGCGGCAGGCTGCCTGATCCTCGCCGTCCTGTTCGGCGTGGCGCTCTTCCTCGTCATCCAGGCAATTCCCGCCTTCACGGCCCCGGCTGCGGACATCCAGGGCGGCGAGGGCTTCTTCGCTTACATCTGGCCCATCGTCGTCGGCACGCTCATCGCGGCCATCATCGCCCTGGCCATTGCCACGCCGGTGTCCATCGGCGTCGCGCTCTTCATCTCGCACTTCGCCCCGCGCGGCCTCGCGTCCGGCCTTGGCTACGTGATCGACCTGCTCGCCGCGATCCCCTCCGTCATCTACGGCGCGTGGGGCGCCGCCTTCCTGGCCCCCCAGATTTCGCCCGCCTACGGGTGGCTGGCCGCCAACATGGGCTGGCTGCCCATTTTCCAGGGCCCGGCCTCCGCCACGGGCAAGACCATTCTGACCGCCGGCGTCGTGCTGTCCGTCATGGTGATTCCCATCATCACCTCGCTGTCCCGCGAGATCTTCCTCCAGACCCCCAAGCTGCACGAGGAAGCCGCCCTCGCGCTGGGCGCCACCCGCTGGGAAATGATCAAGATGTCGGTGCTGCCGTTCGCCCGGCCCGGCATCATCAGCGCCGTCATGCTGGGCCTCGGCCGCGCCCTGGGCGAAACCATGGCCGTTGCGCTCGTGCTGTCCTCCGGTGCCCTCACCGCCAGCCTGATCCAGTCCGGCAACCAGACCATCGCCGCCGAGATCGCCCTGAACTTCCCGGAGGCCAGCGGCCTCAAGGTGAGCACGCTGATCGCCGCAGGCCTGGTCCTGTTCGTGATCACCCTCGCCGTCAACATGATCGCCCGGTGGATCATCAGCCGGCACAAAGAATTCTCGGGAGCCAACTAAATGACCTCCACCCTGACCCCGGTCCGCAAACGGTCCGCCCTGACCAAGGGCCAGCTGCCCAAGCACGCGCCCTACGTGGTCCTGGGCGTCGCGCTGGTCCTCGGCGCCGCCATCCTTGCCCTGATCGGATTCAACGCCTTCGGCTGGGGAGTCGTCTCCGCCATCCTGTTCGCGGCCGGACTTGTCGGCTGGAGCGCCGCCGTTGAGGGGGCGCGCAAGGCCAAGGACAAGCTGGCCACCTGCCTGGTTGTGGGAGCCTTCCTGATTGCGCTGCTCCCGCTGATTTCCGTGATCTGGACCGTCATGGTCAACGGCATCCCGGGACTCCTGAACCCCGGCTTCCTGACCACCTCGATGAACGGCGTCACCGGCGTGTACGACAACCGGGCGGCAGAAGGCACCGGTCCGATCGTCGGGGGCATCTACCACGCACTCCTTGGCACCGTGCAGATCACCCTGCTGGCCACCGTGATCTCCGTCCCGGTGGGCCTGCTGACGGCCATCTACCTCGTCGAGTACGGCAACGACCGCCCGCTGGCCCGCGCCATCACGTTCTTCGTGGACGTCATGACCGGCATCCCGTCGATCGTCGCCGGTCTCTTCGCCGCGGCCTTCTTCTTCGCGGTTGTGGGTCCCGGCACCAAGACCGGCTCCGTCGCCGCCGTAGCACTGTCCGTGCTGATGATCCCGGTGGTGGTCCGCTCCAGCGAGGAAATGCTGAAGATCGTCCCCAACGAACTCCGCGAAGCCTCCTACGCCCTCGGCGTCCGCAAGTGGCGGACCATCCTCAAGGTGGTCATTCCGACGGCGATCTCCGGCATCGCGTCCGGCGTTACCCTGGCGATCGCCCGCGTGATCGGCGAAACCGCGCCCATCCTGGTGACCGCAGGGTTCGCGACCAGCATCAACAACAATGTGTTCGGCGGGTGGATGGCGTCCCTGCCGACGTTCATCTACACCCAGATCCTGAACCCGACCTCCCCGTCCAACCCCGATCCGTCGTCACAGCGGGCGTGGGGCGCGGCCCTGGTCCTCATCATCCTGGTGATGCTGCTCAACCTCGGTGCCCGCCTGATTGCCCGTGTGTTCGCCCCGAAGACAGGCCGCTAGGCCGGGCGGCACCTGCCGGACGGTATTTCGGTGGAACCGCATTCCGGCTTGAGAAGCCGGGATCTAGACTTCATTTCATACCCAGCAAGTTAAGGAACATCATGTCCAAGCGCATCGACGTCAAAGACCTGAACGTGTACTACGGCAATTTCCTGGCCGTGGAAGACGTCAGCATCAACATCGAGGCCAAGTCCGTCACGGCGTTCATTGGCCCCTCGGGCTGCGGCAAGTCCACCTTCCTGCGCACGCTGAACCGCATGCACGAGGTGCTGCCGGGCGCACGCGTTGAGGGTGAGGTGCTTCTCGACGGCGACAACCTGTACGGTCCCGGCGTGGACCCGGTGACGGTGCGCTCCCAGATCGGCATGGTGTTCCAGCGGCCCAACCCGTTCCCCACGATGTCCATCCGCGACAACGTCCTGGCCGGCGTGAAACTGAACAACCAGAAGATTTCCAAGGGCGAGGCCGATGCGCTGGTGGAGCGCTCGCTCCGCGGCGCCAACCTCTGGAACGAGGTTAAGGACCGCCTGGAAAAGCCGGGCTCCGGACTGTCCGGCGGCCAGCAGCAGCGCCTCTGCATCGCGCGTGCCATCGCCGTGGAGCCCCAGGTGATCCTCATGGACGAGCCCTGCTCGGCCCTGGACCCGATCTCCACCCTGGCCGTTGAGGACCTGATCAACGAGCTCAAGGACCAGTACACGGTGGTGATCGTGACCCACAACATGCAGCAGGCCGCCCGCGTCTCGGACAAGACGGCGTTCTTCAACATTGCCGGCACCGGCAAGCCGGGCAAGCTCATCGAGTTCGCCGAGACCAGCACCATCTTCAACAACCCGGGCCAGAAGGCCACCGAGGACTACGTCTCCGGCCGCTTCGGGTAGTCCCCACCGGCTCCCAGCCTTCGCAAGCTCGGCCCGGGGCCCTCGCCGGCGTGGGCCCGGTCCACACATCGATTGCTCCGTAGCTGCCCTAATGGACCTTCAAAAAGGCAGGTACGGAGCAATCGTTGTTTCAGATGCCGATCAGCGGGGACAGCGCCAGTTCGAGGACGAAGGCCCCGGCGGCAGTGGTTACGGGCGTCAGGACCCACAGCGTCAGGATCCGGGTCACCAGCTTGCGGTGGCTGGTGGCGAACTGCTGGTTTTCCCCGGCGCCGAGCACGGCGGAGGTGACCGTGTGGGTGGTGGACACGGGCCAGTGCAGCCCGATGGCGCCAATGAACAGCAGCAGCGCGCTGAAGCCCTGGGCCACCACACCGCGCAGCGGATCGATCCGGGTGAGGCGGTAACCGATCGTGTGCGAGATGCGCCAGCCGCCAAACATCGTGCCCACCGTGATCGTGGCTGCGGACAGCAGCGCCACCCACATCGGCAGCGAACCGCCGTCGGAATAGCCTGCGGCCAGCAACGCAAGGATGAGAACGGCGCTGACCCGCTGGCCGTCCTGCAGGCCGTGGCCAAAGGCCACGGCGCCGGCGGCGATCGACTGGGCGGCCCGGAAGCGCTTGTTGACCACGCTGGGCTGGGTGTAGCGCGCAGCCCAGGTGACGGGAAACACCAGCAGGTAGGCGGCGATGAAGGCGATAGCAGGGGAGAGCGCCAGGGGGAGGACCACCTGGAACAGGAGCGACTGGTCCACCCCGCCCACTGAATTTCCGCCCACCAGCACGCTGGCGGTGCCGGCGCCGGCCAGTCCGCCCACCAGGGCATGCGTGGAGGAGGAGGGAACGCCCCGCCACCACAGGAAGATCCCCCAGGCGCACGCACTGGCGAGGCCGGCGGCGATGATCGTGAGGCCGGTGTTTCCCGGCGGAAGGGAAACCCAGTTCTGGCTGATGGCCACGGCCAGGCCGGCACTGAGCAGGGCGCCGATGAGGTTGAAAAGGGCGGCCAGCAGGACGGCCACGGTGGGGGTCAGGGCGCGTGTGCGCACGGCCAGGGCCACGGACGTGGACACATCGCGGAAGCCATTGAGGAAGGAAAAAGCCGAGGTGAGGAGCACCACCAGGGCGAAAATGGCCAGCGTCACTCAGGATTCCTTGACGATGATGCTGCCCACCTGGGTGGCAATCCGGCGCATGTCCTTGGTGACGTCCACCAGCTGGTTGGCGATGTCCCGGTTGCGGGCGTATTGGGCGGACTTCATGTCCTTGAGCATGTCCGCGACCCACACCCGGTGGGTCCGTTCGGCGCGCTTGGCCAGCCGCAGGACCTCGATCCAGTAGTCCTCGAGGTCGTCCAGGTTGTTCAGCCGGCGCATGGCGTCAGCGGTCAGCTCAGCCTGGCGGCTGATGATCTCCAGCTGGTCTGCCGCGCGCTTCGGCAGCCGGTCCAGGTTGTAGAGCGCCACCAGCTCGGCAGCGGCGTCCAGCTTCTCAATGGCTTCGTTCAGGCTCTGCGAGAGGGCGTACATGTCCTCGCGCGGGAGCGGGTTCACGAAGCTGGTGCGCATGTGGGTCAGCAGGGCAAAGTGCAGCTCGGCGGACTTCGCCTCGTGGTTGTGCATGTCCTCCACCAGCCGGTGGTGTTCGGTGGCCGGCGCGCCCAGGATTTCCGCCATGGTGGCGCTGGCAAAAACAATCTGCCGGGCCAGCTGCGACAGAAGGTTCAGGCCTGCTGGCTCCTGGGGAAAAAGGCGCAGCTTCATGAGTACCGGTCTCCGGAGGATCGTCAGGGCGGGACGCCGCGGGAGGTTTTTGACTTGACGTCGGAGCCGCAGCTAGTCAGTACTTTACCGGCACCTGCAGAAGGGCATGAAAATGGTGCCGAACCGGATACGCCTCTCGGCGGTAGGCCGCTCTAGGCGGCTAAATGTTGAAGCCCGGGGGTTTCGCGGTTCGGCACCAGTTTCAGTGTTCTACTTTGGTTGAGCCAAGTCAACATTGACAGATTGGGCCTGATGGGTCAGTCAAGCTCACCCAGCCGCCAGGCGTTGGCGGCGTGTTCCAGGTCCTCTGCTGTCTTGACGAGCAGATGCGAGTTGCGCGTCAGCTTGCGTGCATGGCTCTCGTTTGAGTGCTCCGCGCCGTCTGCGAGCGTGGCCTGGCCGAGGGCCACCACGCGGCAGAACGCGGCGGACCGCTCCAGCGCGACGTCGAAGTCGCCGTCGAAGGCGCCGGAAAGGATCGCGTCCGCCATACTCTTCATTTCATCCGCGCCCGGCGGTTCAGCCGCGCCGGCCACCACATGGGAGACCTGCGCAGTGTCCTTGCCGGCCTTGAAGTAAACGGAGATCCGCTCGGGATCCTGCACCGTTGCCGCGCGGAGGGCATACAGCCGCCACAGCGCACCGGGCAGCGAGCGTGCCGGGCTTTCCGCCCACATCTCCGCAATCGCATCAAGGCCCTGCTCGTCGGCCAGCTTGACCAGCCGTTTGGTGATGACGGGATCATCGCTGTCCCGCCCGTGGCGTACCAGGGCCTGGGCGGCCAGGTGCGCAGCTTCCGAGACCCGCGCCGGATCGGCGCCGCCTGCGAAAGGTTCGAAATCAATGGGCGCAAAAGGCTTCGGTTTGTGGTGCCGCTCCGCCCCGCCCGGGCCGCTGGTTCCTGCTTTCTGGCTCATGGTCCCACGCTACTCCTGCCGGGAAGCGGAATCGAGCGTCCGTATGCGGCGCCTGCCCTATTGGATAGCAACGGCTCTCCGCGTGCCGGTAACCTTGCCACCTTCCCGTAAAAGACACGTTCGACGGCGCCGGCGGGGCGCCGTGCTGAAGTCGCCACCGTCTGGGGTACAGTATTAAACGTCCAGAAATGGACTGGAACTGTTTCGCGTTTACGGGCTGGTGAAGCCCGCATTCCAGCAGGCAGTTTGGGCCTTTAGCTCAGTTGGTAGAGCATCGGACTTTTAATCCGTGGGTCGTGGGTTCGATCCCCACAGGGCCCACTCTTTTAGCGAAGAGTGGAAAGTCCCCGGGTTCCTGGCAACAGGATCCCGGGGACTTTTTATATGTCCTGCGGCCTGCTGCACTGCGGCAGGCTGTTTGCGGCGAACTCTGGATTGTGGCGTGCTAACTCGCCGCGGGCAACGTCTCGTCAGGGGCCCCAACTGCCCGGCGCTCCGGCACCGGGCACGCGCCCGTGTGCGTTTCCGCGTCTGCGGCCAGGCCAACCTCCACCGGTGCGGCCGTTACGTCCAGCCCGAACAGCGTTTCAAGCGCCGCGGTGTACTCGTCCTGCCGGCCGGCTGCGGCGAGCTCGCGTGCCCGCGTGGTGGGTACATGCAGGAGTTGGCGCACGACCCTCCGCAACGCGAATTCCACCGCTTCCGACGTGGCAGTGCAGCCGTGCTGGTTCTTCACGCGCGCCACTTCACCGGCCAGCACCGACTGCATGTGTTCCCGCAATGCCACGATCGCCGGATCCAGCAGCCGCGCCTGCCTGTCCTCCTCGAACCTCGCGGCGGCCTCCCGGACCAGCCCGCCGGCCTGCCGTACGACGTCGGTCTGTTCACGCGGCGAAGCCCGCAGCACATGCTCCAAAGTGATGAGGTCCAGGCCTGGCAGGTCGCCGGCTTCGGGGCGGAAGTCCCGGCTGAGGGCGAGGTCGACGACGACGAGCGGACGGGAAGTGCCCCGCCGGAAGACCCGGAAGTCCTCGGCACCGAGCCGGGGTCCGCGGCCGCTGCAGCCGATCACCACGTCCGCGCGGCGGATGGCATCCGGCAAGTCAGCGGAGGCGAGACCGGTGGCGCCCCGGGCTGACGCAAAGGCCTCGGCCCGGCCGGACCAGGAATATACGGACACCGCCGGACACGCCCTGGCCGCCAGGAGCGCCAGGGTGGAACCGGCGTAGGCGCCGGTGCCGATGACCACCACCGACAGGCCCGACAGGTCCTGGCGTCCCAGCCTGGACAGGGCCAGGTCCAGCGCAACGGACACCACGGAGCGCCCGGCCTCGCCCAGGGCAGTCAGAGAACCCACTTCACGGGCGGCCCGGGAAGCTGCCTGGAACAGCCGGACCAGTGCACCGCTGGCACTTTTGGCCTCCTGCGCGGAGGCAAGCGAGCGGCGCAGCTGCCCGGCAATTTCCCGTTCGCCCACCACAGCCGAGTCCAGGCCCGCGCCCACGGAGAAGAGGTGCTCCGCCATGGCTGTGCCCGTCAGGCAGTCCATTGCCCGGCCGAGTTCGGCTTCGGAAACGCCCGAGCAGGTGCTGATGACGGCCAGCACTCGCCTTTTGGCAATGTCCGGTTCGGTGCCCGGGGCGACGTCGCAGTACACCTCGAACCGGTTGCAGGTGGAGAGCACGACCGCTCCGGCCACGCCGTCCGTACCCCCGACAACCTCTGAGGTAATGCGGAGAGGTCCCGAACCGAGCCGCGCCAGGAACTCCAGCCCGGATCCCCGGCCTTCCTCGTCGCCAGCCGGTCCGGGAACCCCGTCACCCCACCGGGGAACGGACCCCCGCTGAGGTGTGCGGGCATGATGGGAGACCACAAGAGCAAACTGCCGTTCTGTCGGGGGTAAGACCGCAATGGACCCCCCTGCACCCTGCACCAATTCGGCCCCCTTCCGCCGCAACCTTCCCCACCCTGTCCTGCCGCGCCACTTGGTGGCCGTCCCGGTGGTGGCGCCGCAAAGCCACCAATTCCGGACCGGTACCGCCGGTGTCCGCCGCTTATGAGGGCACCGCGGTTGCCGCCGGGACCAGGCGCCGTTGCCTGGTCCCGGAACCAAGAGACCTTGCAGAAAGGGTGGGGGACCCACCTTGGAAAATTCTTGACCGGCGGGGCCGCCTGCGGTCTGCAACGATGTACCGAGAGATGTTTGCGAGAACGATGTCAGCCGCGAAAGGTGCCCTGCATGGCCGTGACAATGAACGACGTTGCCCGCGCGGCCGGAGTATCACTGAAAACCGTGTCGAATGTGCTCAACAACTACGAGTTCATCAGGCCTGCCACCCGGCAGAAGGTGCTGGACGCCATATCAGAGCTCGGGTACGAGGCCAATCTGACGGCGCGGAGCCTGCGTTCCGGGAAGTCCCGCATGCTGGGCCTTGTGGTGTCCGATCTTTCCGTGCCCTACTACGCGGAGCTCGCTTCCAGGCTTATGACTGCGGCAGCAGCCCGGGGCTACCGCGTTGTGGTGGAGCAGTCCTCGGCCACCCGGGCCAACGAGCTTACGGCCCTGCAAGGATCCCTGAGCCAGCTGACGGACGGGCTCCTGTTCACCCCTCTGGTGCTCGATGCGGATGCTGTGGCCGCGGCCCGGCGCGGAACCAAGCCCCTCGTGATGCTTGGCGAGCATATCGACGACCAGCGCTTCGACCTCGTCACCATGAAGAATGTCGCAGCAGCCAAGGCCATGACAGCCCACCTGCTGGCGGGAGGCCGCCGTCGTATTGCTGTGATTGGTGCGGCGGCCGCTGACCGTTCCGGTTCGCCCGGCCTTCGGCTGGCCGGTTACCGGGAGGCGCTGGCCGATGCGGGGGTCGGCTTCGATCCTGCCCTGATTGTGCCTGCCGAGTGGCGCCGGGACGGCGGCGCCTCGGCGGTGGGGCGCCTGCTCGAGGGCGGCCACCCGTTCGACGCCGTCTTCGGGCTGAACGACGCACTGGCTCTGGGTGCGATGCATGAGCTGCTGGTGCGCGGAATCAAGGTTCCGGAGGACGCAGCCGTGGCCGGGTTCGATGACATTGATGAGGCGCGGTTCTCGTCGCCGTCGCTGACCACTGTTGCTCCGGGCATGGCGGAGATCGCCGAGCGGTCCGTGGAGCTGCTGATCGGCCGCATCGAGGCGACCGAGAAGGCCGCCGGGGGAGTACACGCGGAAGCACAATTTGAACTGCGGATCCGGGCCTCGGCACCGTAGGCTTCCGGGCGCCGTTCCCAGTGCGGGTTTCGCAGCCTCCGGGGGCGGGTACGTCACCAGGCAGCGGAAGGAAAGGTGAACTCATGATAGCCCTGCTCGTCATCGACATGCAGAATGCGTTCTTCGAAGCGCCGGAGCTGGCAGCCCAGCAGGAGCGGGTGGTCAGCTCCTGCAACCGGCTCCTCGAAGGATTCACGGCCGCAGGACACAAGGCGCTGCTGGTCGGCACTGAGCACGAACGGGACAAGTCCACCTGGACGCTGAGCATGCTGGACGATGACCAGGGCTTCATCTTCCGCGGCAGCAAGCAGGCGGAGGCTGTGCCCGGCCTCGCCACCGACGGTTTGCCCCAGCTGACCAAGACGCGGGACAGCGCCTTTGTGGGGACCAACCTGCTCTCCCGGCTGCGGAACTGGGGCGCCGACGAGGTGGTGCTGGCCGGCGTCTCCACCCACAACTGCATCGCCCAAACCGCAGCAGACGCCTTCGCCCACAACATCCGGGTTACGTATGCCAAGGACGCCATGGCATCGGAGGACAGCCAGGACGCCGCGGACATGCTTCGCATCCTGTCCACCACCTACCGGCAGCCCGTCCAGTCGAGCGAAGAGATCCTGGCCCGGCTCGGCGACGCAAACAGCGGCGGCCGCTGAGGATCAGGACCCGCCAGCGGTCCCGCGCCTCCACCGGTGGTTCTGCACATATAAATTTCGCCGCCTACACAGGCGTCCTGCTCAGTGCCACAATGGACCGCACCACGGTGCCCTGAACCTGAGGACGTACTGATGACTGCATTGGCGCAGTTGACCGCCATGTACCGCGGGCGTGAGCAGCTGCCGCTCCGGACGCGCCTGCTGGCCAGCTTCGGTGCGGTGGGCTTCCTCCACCTTGCCGCCGTCGTGCTCCTGGTGGCCGGCACCGCGGCGTCCGGGCAGCCGCTGGCGTTCGGGCTGGTGCTCACGGCCTACCTCGCCGGGATCAAGCACAGCTTCGACTGGGACCACATCGCCGCGATCGACAACTCCACCCGCAAATTCGTGGCCCAGCGGCAGGATCCCACCAGCGTCGGACTCGCGTTCAGCCTGGGGCACAGTTCTGTGGTGATCCTGGCCGGTGCCCTGGTGGTGTCCGGAGTGTCGCTGGTGGGAAGGTTCATGGCCGAAGGCAGCAGCGGAAACGTGGTCCTGGGGCTGATCGGGAGCGGTGTTTCCGGCCTGTTCCTGCTGGCCATCGGGATCTTCAACGGCTCGGCGTTCCTCGGCGCCGCCAGGTCCTACCGCAGGGTCCGCGGCGGCGGAACGGTGCTGCCGGGGGAACTTGAAGCTAAAGGGTGGGTGGCCCGCCTCATGGCCCGGCCCCTGTCCAGGGTGCGCCGGCCCCGGAACGTCTACGTGATCGGATTCCTGTTCGGGCTCGGTTTTGATACCGCCACCACCATCGGGCTCCTGGTGATGACGACGGCGGCGTCCCTGGCAGGCGTCTCGCCTGCCGCGCTGCTGGCCCTGCCGTTCGCCTTCACGGCCGCGATGACCCTCTGCGACACGGCAAACGGCGTTGCCATGATGCGGATGTACAGGTCTGCCATCCATGATCCCTTGCGCAGGCTCGGGTTCAATGCCGCCGTCACCGGGCTCTCGGCCCTGTCCGCGCTGGTCGTGGCAGCGATAACCCTCGGCGGCTTTGTCACTACGGCCTTCGGGCTGCAGGACGCCCTAACGGGCTGGCTGGGCGGCGTGGACCTGGGCGATGCCGGGCTGCTGCTGGTGGCTGCCTTCCTGCTGCTGTGGGGTGCCGCGTCGTGGCGGGGGCGCCGCAGCACAGCAGCCAAGCGATAACCGGGAACTCAATGCCGCAATCGAAGGGTCCTAGGAATGGATGGGTTCAAGCCGCCTGCGCAGGAGGCAGAATTCGTTGCCTTCAGGGTCGGCCAGGACGTGCCAGTTCTCGTCTCCGGTCTGCCCGACGTCGGCGGGACGGGCGCCGAGCGCGAACAGCCGCTGCAGCTCGGCGTCCTGGTCCCGGTCGACGGGGTTGACGTCGATGTGCAGGGGGAGCTTTCCAGTCCGCGGGTCAGTGCCGGGGCTCAGGATAATGGTGGGCTGCAGCCCGCCGAACCCGGTGCCGGGAGGACCGATCTCGATCGCACCGTCCTCCCGGTCAAGCTCGACGTACCCGAGCACATCGCACCAAAACCGGGCGAGCAGTTCGGGATCGGTGCAGTTGAGGACAAGTTCGCTGATACGGCATGCCATGGGACTCAGTGTACGGAGAGGCCCGGTACAGCGGAGGCGCGAGGCGCAGCGGCGGCAAGGACGGCCGCGTGGTCTCCATCAGATGGGTCCTCAGGTAGGTTCGCCAGGAGTTCGGCCACCGTGGGTGGATTGGCTCCGGGGCGGCGCACGGTGATCGCGGCGGCCTTCGACGCGGTGCGGCCCAGCGTTTCCAGCACCGCCGGGGCCAGGCCGTCCGATCCGCGCGCCAGCAGTCCGTAGATCAGCGCCGCCATGTACGAATCGCCGGCGCCGATGGTGTCGGCCACCGCGGACCGGATGGCCGGCACCACCAGCTGCACCTCCGGTGTGGCCAGCAGCGACCCGGCAGAACCGCGGGTGACCACGGCGAGCCCGGCCCCCAGTTCCAGGATCCGGGTGGCAGCGTCCGCAACAGGCAGGTTCGGGTACAGCCAGTGCGCATCCTCGTCGCTCAGCTTGACGACGTCCGTAAGCGGAACGAGGTCCTCGAAGATTGTCCGCGCCTCTGCCTGGCTGCCAAGGAGTGCCGGGCGGACGTTCGGATCGTAGGTCACGAGGCAGTTGCGGTGCGCCTGCTCAAGGAGGGTCCTGACCGCAGCCGCTCCCGGGGCCAGGAAGGTGGCAATCGAGCCGGTGTGGAGCACCTTGGGCAGGGACGCCGGGGCCACCGGCGGCAGTTCCCACCGGATGTCGAAGTCGTAGGAGGCCGAGCCGTCGGCAGCCAGTGTCGCCGTGGCTGTGGCCGTCCTGCCCGGCGTGCGGGAGCCGGGCAGGAGTGCGACTCCGGCGCGCTGCAGGTGCGCCTCGATGGCCCGGCCGCGGCCGTCGTCGCCGATGGAGGTGAGGAGCGCCGTCCGGATGCCGAGCAGGCCCAGCCCGTAGGCAACGTTCGACGGCGACCCGCCGGGGTGCTCGACGGTTCCGCCGGGGGATGCAACGACGTCCATCAGCGCTTCACCGACGACGATGACCTCCGGCGCTGCCGCCGGGATGCCGGTGGCGGGGGTGCCTGCGCTGGATGTTCCGGGGTTGGGGCTCGGGATCAAAGGGGGGCCTTTCATGGAGCCGTCCGCGGGCCGGCTTCGGTCCGCGGACAGCGTTTGGTGCGGGATGGTGGAGTGGCGCGGGACTGGCGCCCAGCGTGATGCGCGCTAAGTGTTGGGCGGTCAGCCGGTGGCGGCGCCCGTCATGATCGCCACGGCGTCTGTCATGCTGTGCGACTGCGGCGTGATGGTGGCCGCGCACTTTCCCAGCCGCTGGATGTGGATCCGGTCCGCCACGTCAAACACGTGGGGCATGTTGTGGCTGATCAGGATCACCGGCAGGCCCCTGTCGCGCAGGTCGCGGACCAGCTGCAGGACCTGGTTCGACTCCCGGACGCCCAGGGCCGCGGTGGGTTCATCCAGGACCACCACCTTGGAGCCGAA
The DNA here is from genome assembly GCF_042668165.1 of Arthrobacter sp. NPDC057388. Lineage (NCBI taxonomy): Bacteria > Bacillati > Actinomycetota > Actinomycetes > Micrococcales > Micrococcaceae > Arthrobacter > Arthrobacter sp. NPDC057388. The sequence goes on along the minus strand of NZ_JBHVBL010000017.1, from coordinate 45,218 downwards.
TGCAGCGGCACGGGCCACGGCCACCGCCTGGCGCTGGCCGCCGGACAGGTTCTCCACCGGCACGGTCACGTCCTGGAGCGTCGAGATGCCGAGCCGGGTCAGTTCCTCCTTCGCCTTGCGGCGCATGCCCTTGGTGTCCAGGATGCGGAAGAGCTTGCCCAGCGGGCCAGGCAGCCGTTCTTCGCGGCCCAGGAACAGGTTGGAGGCGACGTCGAGGGCAGGGGAGACCGCCAGGTTCTGGTAGACGGTTTCGATGCCGTGGGCGCGGGCGTCCTGCGGCCGCCTGAAATGCACGGCCTGCCCGGACACCCTCAGCTCGCCCGAGTCGGGCACCTCGGCGCCGGTAAGGCACTTGATGAGGGTGGATTTCCCGGCGCCGTTGTCGCCAATGACCGCCAGGACTTCACCCGGGTAGAGGTCCAGGCTGACGCCGTCCAGGCCGACGACGCGTCCGAAGGTTTTGACGAGGTTCCGGGCCTGCAGGATCGGCTGCCGGACCGCCGTGCCGGAGGGCTGGATTTCAGTGGCGGTCATGATTTCACCTTTCGGATCCACTGGTCGATGGACACAGCGAGGATGATGAGGACGCCCACGGCGAGGGTCTGGTAGAGCACGTCGAGCCCGGCCAGGGACAGGCCGTTGCGGAAGACGCCGACGATCAGCGCGCCGAGGAGGGACCCCCAGACGGAGCCGCGGCCGCCGAAGAGGCTGGTTCCGCCGATCACGACGGCGGTAATGGAGTCGAGGTTGAGGTCCACGCCGGCGTTGGGGCTGGCTGCGTTGGTGCGGCCGATCTGGAGCCAGGCGCCCATGGCGAGTACGGCGCCGGCGGCGAGGTAGACGCTCATGAGGACGCGGTTGACGGGAATGCCAGCGAGGCGGGCTGCTTCCTTGTCATCGCCGACGGCGTAGACGTGCCTGCCCCACGCCGTCTTGCCCAGGATGAAGGCCACCGCGACGTAGAGCAGGAGCATGAGGATCACCCCGGTGGAGACGCGGACCGGTCCCAGGGGGAACGTGCTCCCGGTCCAGGTGAGCAGGCCGGGCATGCTGGAGCCGCGGACGGTGGAACCGCCGGAGTACAGCAGCGTGACGGCGATGAAGATGTTCAGGGTTCCGAGGGTGACGATGAACGGCGGCAGCTTGAACCGGGTGACGAGGAAGCCGTTGAGGGCGCCGGCCCCCAGGCCCACCACCAGGCCGGTCAGCAGGGCCAGCGGGCCGGGAATGCCGCTGCCCACTGCCAGCTGCGCCACCACCATCGAGGAAAGGATCATGACGGCGCCCACGGAGAGGTCGATTCCCGCGGTGAGGATGATGAGCGTCTGCGCGATCGCCAAGGTTCCCACCACGGAGACCTGCTGGGTAATCAGGGAGAGGTTTTCGAACCGCAGGAACCGGTCGTTGAGGAGGCCGAAGACCACCACCGCCACGAGCAGTACGATGGCGGGGCTGAGCGCCGGGTACCGGTGCAGGACGTTGCGGATCCGGCTGAGCGGGGTCTGGCGGTCGAGGAATTCCTCGGCCAGGTCGGCGTGCCCGGCGGGCGGGCCGGCTGTCTGTTGCTGGGTCATGTTTGCTCCCGTCATGGCCGCCTACTTGCCCCAGCAGATCTGGGAGGCGTCCGACGTCGTGATGCTCTTGACGCCGTCGGCGGGCTTGTCCGTCACAAGCTCCACGCCGGTGTTGAAGAAGTCCAGGCCTTCGGAGTTGGCTGGCTTCTGCCCGGTCTTGGCAAGGTCGACGATGGCCTTGACGCCGAGCTCGGCCATCTTGACCGGGTACTGCTGGGCGGTGGCGCCAATAATGCCGGACTTGACGTTGTCCACGCCGGTGCAGCCGCCGTCCACCGAGACAACCAGGACGTCCTTTTCCTTGCCGGCGGACTTCAGGGCTTCGAAAGCACCGGCGGCTGCCGGTTCGTTGATGGTGTAGACGACGTTGATGTTCGGGTTCTTGGCGAGCAGGGTCTCCATGGCGGTACGCCCGCCGTCCTCGGCACCCTGGGAGGCCTGGCTGCCGACGATCTCGTAGTCGCCGCCCTTGCCGCCTGTGTACTTGCCGGTTTTGGCCTCGTCGCCGTTCTTCTTCTTGTCCGCGGTGTCGATGCCGAGCCCGGTGAGGAAGCCCTGGTCGCGGTTGTAGTCAACCGAAACCACCTTGTCGTCAAACAGGTCGACCAGGGCGATGGTGGCCTTTTTGCCGTTCAGCTGCGCAGCCGTCCACTTGCCGATCAGTTCACCGGCGGCAAAGTTGTCCGTGGCGAAGGTGATGTCCGCGGCATCCGCGGGGTCCGGGGGAGTATCCAGGGCAATGACGAACAAACCGGCGTCCTTGGCCTTCTTCAGCGCATCGACGACGGACGGCCCGTTGGGCGTGATCAGGATGCCCTTGTCGCCCTTGGAGATGGCGTTTTCGATGGCCTGGATCTGGGTGTCCTCATCCCCGTCCGCCTTGCCGGCTGCGAGTTTGAGATCGACACTGCCGGCCTCGGCAGCCTTCTTGGCACCGTCCTGCATGGAGACGAAGAACGGGTTGGACGTGGTTTTCACGATCAGGGACACGCCGACCTTCTCGGACGAGGAGCCTCCGGCGGAGGAGTTGGCGGTGGAACTTCCGCCGCAGGCGGTGAGGCTGAGCGTGCCGAGGGTCAGTACTGCGCCGAGGGCGAGCAGGCGGTGGGTAAGCGGCCGCGGGGCTTTGGAACTCAACATTGAATCTCCTGTATTGGGGCTTTTAGTCCGGTGCTATTCGGCACTCATTGCAGACTGACAACGTTGTCAGAAGTCATGTAACCAACGTCACAAGGTAGAGTCAAGGCAAAAGCGCTGAAGAAGGATGGATTGATGACAACGATGTCGAATCGTTACCAGCCCGAGGGGGCGAAGAGCAGACCCACCATGCGCCACGTGGCTGCATTGGCCGGCGTAGGCATCAAGACGGTCTCCCGCGTGATGAACGACGAGCCCGGCGTTTCCGAAGCCACCCGGCAGCGCGTGCTCGGCGCCTCGCAGCAGCTGAACTACCAGCTGGACATGGCGGCGGGCAGCCTGCGCCGCGCCGGCCGGCAGACGCTTTCCGTTGGGCTCCTGCTGCCGAGCGTCGCCAACCCGTTCAGCAGCGAGATCCACCGCGCCATGGAGGACGCCCTGGCTGCCCGCGGCATTGCGGTCTTCGCAGCCAGCCTGGATGACGACGCCGAGCGCGAGAAGGCGCTGGTGACCGCCTTCCTCGGCCGCCGGGTGGACGGGCTGGTGCTCACTCCCATCGCCAAGAGCCAGGCTTACGTCATTCCCGAGCACTCCCGCGACCTGCCCATCGTCTTCATCGACCGCGAGCCTGTGGGCATTGAGGCGGATGCGGTGGTGACGGACAATGCCGCCGGCGCCGCCAGGGCCGCCGCCCACCTGATGTTGCACGGCCACCGCCGTATCGCCTACATCGGCGACCGCGCCGACATCCAGACCGCCCGCGAACGGCGCCGCGGCTTCACCGAGGAACTCGGCCGCGCGGGCATGCCCACCTCCGGGGTTCCGGTGCGCGAAGGGCTCCATGACGAGGAGTCTGCGCGTCTGGCCACCCTGGAGCTGCTCAAGGGCGAAGAGCCGCCGACGGCCATCTTCTCGAGCCAGAATCTCGTGACGTTTGGCGCCATGCGGGCCCTGAAAGAGCTCGGCCTGAACAGGCGCGTGGCCCTCGTGGGCTTCGATGACTTCACCCTGGCGGACATGATGGAACCGGGTGTGACCGTGATTGCCCAGCACCCCGACCGGATCGGAAAACTGGCCGCAGAGCGTCTGCTGGCCCGGATCGACGGCGACCACAGCGCGGCCCAGACCTACGTCGTCCCCTCCGAGCTCATTGTCCGCGGGTCCGGCGAACTGCGTCCGCCCGAATGACCCGTCCACCCGTATGAACCGTCCGCCCGGATGAATCCGGACAGACCCCTGCCTGCCGATACCCACCAACAGGAGAACCATGACCAAGACGCTCTACGCCGAATTCACTGTCAAGCCCGGCAGCGAGGCCCGCGTTGCCGAGATGATGCGCGAACTCACCGGGCAGGTTCGCAATGAGCCGGGTAACCAGCTCTTTTTGCCGTACACCCGGGAAAGCAACCCCCGGGAGTATTTCGTGTTCGAGGTGTACCAGGACGCCGCAGCGTTCCAGGAGCACATCACCGCGGACTACGGCGCCAGGTTCAATGCTGAGCTCGCGGAGCATATAGAGGAGGACGGCTCGGTGCTGACCTGGCTGCAGCCGGTCCACTAGGCCGGCTGCAGCCTGCCCCTACTTCCTGCCCTGGCTCTTCGTGTCCCGTGCCTGCGTGGCCTGGAACATGGACTGGCTGAGCGGCGTCACAGACAGGGACTTCAGCCGGGCGGTGCCGCCTTCGGCAAAGAGTGCCACCTGGTTGGCGTCCTGTTGGAGCGGGGCCTGTTCCGGGAAGACCTGGTCCGTGATGGTCCGCAGGCCGTTCTGGGCAAAGACCTCCACGGAGGACCTGTCGAGGTAGATCCGCAGGGTCACGTTGCCGCCGGCGTCCACAGCCACGGGGGCGGAATCAACCGAGGCGAAGAGCGGATGGAAGTCCGTGCTGCCGGAGTTGCTCCGGTCCACATACAGTTCTCCGGTTGTCTTGTCGTACCCGATGACGGTCGACTTGCCGGCGTTCCCCAGCACGGTGATCCCGGCCTTCGACGCTGAGCCAGGGGAGAAGGTCACGTCGATCCGCTGCACATCGCCTGATGCGGCGGCCGGCAGCGGGTGGGTGCCGGCAGGAATGTTCCGGGCGCGCTTTTCCGCGTAGCTTTCCGCTGTGCCCAGGCTGTCGACCTGCCGCGCGGCTTTTTGCGTCAGGCGCGGGCCACTGGCCGTCTGCGTCAGGGCCACTTCGCGGGGGAGGGACATGGCGCTGCGCCACGGCGAGGTGGGGATGCTGTTGGCGTAGTCCCAGTTGTTCATCCAGCCGAGCATGACGCGCTTGCCCTGCGGCATGTTGTTGAAGGACACAGACGCGTAGTAGTCCCGGCCGTAATCCAGCCAGTCGTAGGTCTGCACCCTCGGCGTGGCAGGCCGGGCAGAGGCAATGAACTCATCTGCCAGGATGTGGCCCCAGCCGAACCGGTTGTTGTCCACCACCCGGATGCTCGCCTGCCGCCCCCGGAACTCGGAAACGTTCCAGGACGCCCAGTCCAGCACCTCACTGTTGGCGCCGGTGGCTGTCCGGACCACCTTGCCGTCCACCACGAGGTTGACGGTGGTCTCATCGGAGCGGGGCACGGCGGCCTGGTCTGTCAGCATCACGTGGTCCAGCGTGAGGTGCCCCCAGCCGCCCGTGGCCTGGTCCACGATCCGCAGCTGTGCCTGCTGTCCTGCGAATTCGGACACGTCCCAGCCCTTCCAGTTCAGTGCGCCGGCGTCGTCCCCGGCGAGGCTGCGCACCACATTGCCGTCCACCAGCAGCTGGACTTCCAGCGTCTGCCCCGAGCCCGCCGTGCGGTGCCCGCCGCCCACCAACATGCTCATGAAGTTCCGGCTTACCGTAAACGACGGCGACGTCAGGGTTCCCTGCCTGTCGTCTCCGGGTGCGCCTCCCGTCTCAAACGTGTTGATGCGCTTGGCGCCGATATAGAAGTCACCGCCGGCGGTGGCCGGCTGGAGCCGGGGTTCAAGGTCCCCGGTTCCTGTCCACCCGGCGTCGGCCAGTGTGGAGCCGTCCGGGACCTCAAAGCCGCTGAACAGAAGGTCACCTGGCGGCGGAGTGTTATCCAGCTTGTCGGAAACCCGCGGGTGCTGGCCGCCGCCCACCAGGAAGTTGAGGTAATCGCTGTCCACCGTGAACCCGGGGGAATCCATGGAACCGACCGGCCAGTCGCCGTCGTTGAAAGAATTGATCAGGCCCCCACCGGCAAAGCCGGTGACGGCGTTCTGCCCGGCGAGGGTGCCGGCTGCGGGTGCCGCGGCGAACGGCCCGTCCTTCGGGTTGCCGGGTTCATTGGTCACCCTCCAGCCGTTGTACGTGCCGTAGTTGAAGCCTGCCAGGGGAGTGCCCGCGGGCAGCGCGCCACTGGGCTTCGTGGTTTCCGATATGAACGTGGTGCCGTCGAAATCACCGACAAAGTACTGCCCGGCCGAACCGCCGGCCACACCGCCCGGATTGATGTTCACCACCAACACCCATTTGACGTTTGCAGGGTCGCCATCCACGGCAAGCGGAAACAGGTCCGGGCATTCCCACAGGCCGCCCGTGGCATTCGCGGGGCCGAACTCGCTGAGCTGCGTCCAGTCCTTGAGATTGCCGGACTTGTACAGCACCACCTTGTGCTCCGTGGCCTCGACGGCGGCCATCACCCAGTAGCCGCCTCCGTTGGGGGAGTCGTACCAGAACACCTTCGGGTCGCGGAAGTTCGCCGAGTTGCGGTTGAGGACCGGATTGCCGCTGTACTTGGTCCAGGTCCTGCCCTCATCCACGCTGTAGGCGAGGGACTGTGCCTGCAGCCCCCTGTAGGGTGAGGCGTCTTTGTATGCACTGGTGAAGATGGCCACCAGGGGAGGGTTCTCTGCCGTGCCGAGGCCTGAGGTGTTGTCCCTGTCCACCACCACACTGCCGGAAAAGATGTCCTGCTGGTCGTCTGTGGCGATGGCCAGCGGCTGCTCCTTCCAGTGCACAAGGTCTGTGGACGTGGCGTGGCCCCAGGACATGTTGCCCCACTGGTTGCCGTAGGGATTGTGCTGGTAATAGAGGTGATAGACGCCCTTGTAGAACACCATCCCGTTAGGATCGTTCATCCAGTTCTGCTGCGGCGTGTAGTGGTAGGCCGGCCGGAACTGCTCGTCGCCGGCGCTTCCTGCGGCTGCGGCTGTTCCGGTTCCGGCGAGGACCGCGGCCAGGCTGAGGCCGGTCACGGTCAGCGCCGTACAAAGTTGGAGTCTGCCGAATTTTTTCTGCTGCATTGTGCTGGTGTCGCCCTTCATCGCGCGTGCCTTCTGCCCTTGATCAAAAGCCAAGGACAGAATAGACAACGTTGTCAGTGACTGGCACGCTATGGGAAGTCCACAAGACAAGTCAACGGGTTTGCGCGCAGTGGCAGTCCTTCTTGCAAGCTTGGTGCGGACGCCTGCCGATCGAGACACCGTTGTCATTACTCGATGGCGAAGGTCCGGCGGAGGCCCTGTTCGCCGGCGCCGCCGGCGCCGTTGTTAGGGTGGAAGCATGAAACGCAGCCTCCTCGCCATGTCCGTGCTTTCCGCCGCCGTCCTGCTGGCGGGCTGCGCCGAGGCCGGGGAGGCAGCCAAGAGCGCAGCCAGCTCGGCGGTGTCCCAGGCCGCCAACGCGGCCGCCGGGCAGGTGAAGGGCCAGATCTGCCAGGTGATTGAGGACGGCCTGGTGAGCGCCTCGGACAAGGCTGCGCTCGCGGGCCTGGTGGCCGGCGCCGAAACGGCCGGTGTTCCGGCCGAAATCACCGGGCCCCTGAAAGCGATCGCGCAGGCCGGCGACCAGGTGCCCGCCGATTCCGTCCGTGAGCTGCAGCAGGCCTGCGCCGCCGCCTGAGCCACTCCGGCTTGAGTCGCCGCCGCTTGAGTCCTGGAACCGGCGCAGCCTGCAATAATCGGAACCAGCAGTTGCGGGGGCGCTGAAAGCGGCCGGCCGTGACGGGCAGCAGCGTTAGTTTCGGGCCGATTACAGCAGACGAGGCGGACATATGAAGGCTCCCAGCCAGCAGCACGCGATTTCCCCTGAGGCACGTTCCCCGGAAAGTTCCTCCGCCCCAACACCGCTGGGCAGTGAAGCGCCGGGAACCGCCGCCGCAGTCAATCCCGAGCTGCTGCGCTGGCTGGCTGAGGCCTACGGCGTTGGCACGACCTACCAGGGGTGGGACGGGAAGCCGTATGAGGTCGCGGCCGGAACCCTGATCCGCGTCCTGGCTGCGCTGGGAGTCAACGCAGCCACGGACCAGCTCATCGAGCATGAACTGGCCGAGGCGGAACTGGCGCCCTGGCGCCGGATGCTGCCGCCCGCCGTCGTGCTTCAGGAGGGGACACCGGGGCAGGTGTTCGTCCATGTCCCGCACAGTTCCGCTGTCCGGGTCTGGGCCGTCACTGAAGACGGGCGGCGGCTGGACGCGGTCCAGGAGGACGAATGGGTGGAGCCCCGGGAGGTGGACGGTGTCCTGACCGGCCGGGCCACGTTCGCCGTGCCCCAGAACACCGGCCTCGGGTGGCACACGCTGCATGCCGAGGCTGCGGGAGTTACGGCTGAGTCCACGCTGGTGGTCACTCCCGCCCGCCTGTCCACAGCTGCCGTCCTCGAACAGCGCCGGGGCTGGGGACTGGCCACACAGCTGTACTCCGTCCGTTCCAAACGGTCCTGGGGTGTGGGCGATTTTGCCGACCTCGCCGAGCTGGCAGCGGTGGCTGGCGCACACGGGGCCGACTACGTGCTGGTGAATCCCCTGCACGCGGCCGAGCCCGTGCCGCCCCTGGAGCCGTCACCCTATTCGCCGTCCACACGCCGGTTCTTCAACCCCCTGTACCTCCGGATCGAGGCCATTCCCGAACTGGCGTACCTGAAGCCGAAAAAGCAGACACTCGTCCACGGCCTCATGAAGCAGGCCCGGAAGCTGAACAAGGACGCCACGCGGCTGGACCGGGACAAGGTTTACTCGGCCAAGCTGGCAGCACTCGAGCTGATCTTCGGGGTCAGCCGTTCGCCGTCGCGGCAGCTGGCGTTCGAGGCGTACTGCCGGCGGGCAGGTGCGGGCCTTGACGACTTTGCCCTCTGGTGCGCCATCCGGGAGGACCTCGACGCCGATGATCCCTTTTGGAACGACCCGTCGGCCGCGCTCGGCTCGCCTCTCGCGGAGAAGCTGAGGGATGAGCTGGCGGAGCGGATCGAGTTCCACCGCTGGCTGCAGTGGCTCTGTGACGAGCAGCTCGAATCCGCACAGCAGGCGTCCCGCAAGGCCGGCATGCGCCTGGGCGTGGTCAACGACCTCGCGGTGGGCGTGGACCTGCAGAGCTCCGACGCCTGGACGCTGCGCGGCGTCCTCGCACCCGGAGTCAGCGTCGGCGCACCGCCGGACATGTACAACCAGCTGGGGCAGGACTGGCACCAGCCGCCGTGGCACCCCACCCGGCTGGCCGAGGCGGGCTACAAGCCGTTCCGGGAGATGCTCGCCACGGCGCTCCGGCATTCGGGCGGCATCCGGGTGGACCACATCCTCGGCTTCTTCCGGCTCTGGTGGGTTCCCCAAGGAAACTCACCGGCGGACGGAGCGTATGTCCGGTTCGACCACGACGCCATGATCGGCATCCTTGCACTGGAAGCGCAGCGTGCCGGTGCCGTGGTCATTGGCGAGGACCTGGGCACCTTTGAGCCGTGGGTCCGGGATTACCTTGCGGCGCGCGGCATCCTGGGCACCTCGATCCTCTGGTTCGAGAACGACGGCGACGCCCCGCTGCCGCCCGAAAAGTACCGGCTGCAGGCACTCTCCAGCGTGAACACGCACGACCTCCCGCCCACCGCCGGCTACCTGGCCGGGGACCACGTGACCCTCCGCAATGAGCTGGGGCTGCTGCAGCGCCCGGCCGAGGACGAGCGCCTGGAGCACAACGCCAAACTTGAGAAGATGCTGGACCTGCTCCGGCAGCGGGGCCTCCTTTCGTCCGGGGACGCAGGCAGCGAACAGGAGCGGATCGAGGCCCTGCACCGCCTCCTCGCCCAGACCCCGTCGGTACTTCTCGGAGTGGCCCTCGTGGACGCGGTCGGCGAACGCCGGGTCCAGAACCAGCCGGGAACCACCTCGGCCCAGTACCCCAACTGGCAGGTGCCGCTGGCCAATTCGGACGGGGACCCGGTGCTGATCGACAGCCTGGCGGAGGACGACAGGTTCAACTCCCTGCTCGCGGCCGTCGAGGAGGCCATGCGGCAGTGATGCCGGGGCTCCCGGCTGGAAGGAGCCCCGGACCGGCCTAACCGGCGGTCATCACATGCGTGGTGTGGTCGTAGCGGAAGGTGACAGGGCCGCCGTCGTGATCCAGCACGATATTGGAACCGTCCCGTCCGCCGTTCTGGCCGTAGTTCTCATCCCATGAGCCGTTGATGGCCGCCTTGAACTCATACTGGCCGGCGGGAAGGTCGGCCGTGAGTTTCCACTGTCGGTCAGCCGGATCGAAGGCCAGGAACGCCGCTTCGCACGCCGGCTGCCAGTCACCCGGGCAGCCCATCTCGCTGTTCAGGCTTCCCGCCACGGTGACGGACTCGGGCTGCGGCGCGGCGCCCACCACCACTGTCCGGATGTTGCTGACGACGTTTATACCATCGAGCGTCGCCCGGTACCGCACCTCGGTTCCGTCGGCGAGGCCCGCCAGGTCGTCAGTCACCGTGTAGGCCGGCGACGAATCATCAGCGGAGCCGACTGCGGTCCATGGCCCGCCCGCGACGCTGCGTTCAAAACGCACCACGTGGCTGGCCTTTTCGGGATCCGCCGTGGCCACCATGTCCACGGTCCCCTGGACGGTGCTGCCCTCGGCCGGCTGCTGGATGGTCAGGACCGGTGCCGGCACCACAGCCGGCCGCGAAGCGCTCACGGACGTGCGGCCGGCGTTGTTCAGGACCACAGCACGGTACTCCACTCCGGTGCCGGGGTTGAGCTGCGAAACGTCGTGGAACACCCGGTAGGGTGCCGTGTCGTCGGTGCCCACGCGCTTCCACTGGCCGCCCGGTGTCCTGGCCTCAAAGGTGACTTCATAGAACGAGCTGCCGCCGACGTCGGCCGTCACCCGGATGCGGCCATTGTCCCCGGCGGAGGTGGCCGTCGCTGCGGCGGAGACCGGCGCCTGCAGCGCCACGGCCGGCGCCGCCTTCTCACGGGGTATCCGGCCGGAGGACTGGTAGACGACGGCGGACAGCGGCGGCACTGTGACCGTCAGCTTGCCGGCCGCGGAGGTCCTGGAGTTTTCGGCGGCGTCACCGTAAATGAGGCTGTAATTGCGCTTGGCGATGTAGGTGGGAACAGCCGCGGTCCGTGGCTCCTCGCTGTTGTTCACTGCCACCACGTACTCACGCTGGTCCCGGGCGTCCGTGCGTGAAAAGGCGTAGATGCCGGGGCCGTCGGAAGCATACCGGTTCTGGTGGGCGCCGTCCCGGAGGGCGGGGTGCTCCCTGGCCAGCGATGCGAGTTCGCTGATCTTGGCGTAAAGGGCGTGCCCCGGATCGAAGTTGTCGTCGGCGTGGGTGGCGTCCGTGCCGAGCAGGTCGTCGTCGAGGTACTCGGGCACCCTGCTGGCGAACAGTGTCTGGCGGGCGTCCTGGTCCCCGCCGGGACCCGTGAAGCCCTGCTCGTCGCCGTAGTAGACCACCGGGTTTCCGCGGGAAAAGTACATCAGCTCATGGGCGAGCGCATCACGGGCCACGCGTTCGGCGTCGTCCGCGTCCGGGTTGTCAGTGCTGATGAAGCTGCCGATCCGGCCCATGTCATGGTTTCCGAGGAAGGTGGGCAGCTGGTAGACGTTGGAGTCCGCATCGGTGTACCAGTCGTCGTCGGCGAAGAAGCCTTCCAGCTGCTTCGCGTCTTGGCCTTTCGAAGCAAAATTCCGCGCCGCGTCCTGGAACGGGAAGTCGAGCACCGCCTGCATGCTGTTGCGGGTGGTGAACTGGCTCGTGAAGCTCTTGGACGTGTCGAAGACCTCGCCGAACATGAAGAACTCGTCCTTGCCCTGCTCCCTGGCGTAGGCGAGGACGTCCGGCCCGAACGTCTGCCAGAATTCGTCGTTGACGTGCTTCATGGTGTCGATGCGGAAACCGTCCACGCCGAAGTCCCGGATCCACGTCTCGTAGATGTCCGTCATGCCTGCCACTACGGCGGGGTGCTCGGTGAAGAGGTCGTCCAGGCCAAAGAAGTCGCCGTAGAAGGAATCCTCACCGGCGAAGGTGGTGTTGCCGCGGTTGTGATAGAGCGTCAGGTCGTTGAGCCAAGCCGGAACTTTGAGGTTCTGTTCCCCCGGACCGAGCACGGGCGTGTACGGGAAGGAGGTTGCGGCGTCGAGTTCGGGGAAGTCCGCACTGCCGGCGAAATCCCGGTCATCGAAGGGTTCGCCCGAGGCGGTGCGGTACGGCTCCTTGTCCTTGGAGATGTAGCCGGTGCGGGCGCCCTCCTGATAGCCGATGACGTCCGCGGTGTGGTTGGTGATGATGTCGAAGTACACCTTCATGCCGCGCGAATGGGCTTCATCGATCAGCGTTTTCAGCTCGGCGTTGGTGCCCAGGTGCGGATCGATCTGGGTGAAGTCCGTGACCCAGTAGCCGTGGTAGCCGGCCGAGTTGTCCTCCGGCTGGACCGCCTTGTTCTTGAAGCTCGGGGTCAGCCAGATCGCCGTGGTCCCGAGCCCCTGGATGTAGTCGATCTTGTCCAGGAGGCCGTTCAGGTCCCCGCCGTTGTAGAAGCCTTTGCGGGTGGGGTCGAAGCCGGAGACCATCGGGTCCGGTCCCAGCCCGCCGTCGTCGTTGCCCGTATCGCCATTGCTGAACCTGTCTGCCATGACGAAGTAAAAGTTTTCACCCGTGACAGGCGTGCGGAGCGAATGGGCGCCCTGGCCTTCCCTGCTCCGGACCGCTTTGGCACCCGAGGGGTTGGAGTCCGACGGCGGTGCCGGATTTTTGTGGGCCAGGGCACCGTGGGCAGGTGCCGCTGTTGGCGGCAAGGCCTGGGCGGGTGGGGCCGACGCGGCGAGCAGGAGGAGTGCGCCCGCCGCCGCGACGGTTGCAAGGGCCGGCTTCGCAGGCCCGCTGTGGCGGCGTGGCGTATTGAGGCGTGACTGATTGAGGCGAGGGACGGTGAACATGAGAGACCTTCCGCAAAGCAACGCTGCTTGTCCGGGCGTGGCAGCCCGTCGTTTGCCGACTCCGCCAAGGCAGGCCCGGACACCACCCCCTGTGATGACGCGGTCTTGAACAACCGGCGCTGGCTTTGTCGATTGCGGCTTAGCTTGCCACAATCAGGGCCGTGGGGGAACCCGCAACGAGCCGGTGAACGGGGCCCTGCGGAAGACCTGTCGAGGCATCCAAGCGGAAGGTTGTGATGTCGTGGGACCGCTCGTGGGCGACGTGCAGCCACTCGCCACGGACCAGGTGGTGGCGGGGCCAGTCACCGCCGCTGGGAAAATCGCGAACCGGGCTGAGCACGCTGCCCTCTCCCGACGGGGTCACCGCCAGCACACTGATCCGGTTGGATCCCCGCGTTCCGACGTATGCGAACCGCCCGTCCGCCGACAAGGCAATCTCGGCGGCTGAATCACCGTCCTTCGCCCCGTCGGCCGTCGCGGCGCCTTGGCCGAGCAGCTCAAATTTTCCAGACGCAGAAACGGCGCGGGCGGCAAAGACCTCGATGGAATACTCGGAAACCACAAACACCGTGCCGTCCGGGTGCTGCACCAGGTGCCGCGGCCCGCTGTCCTTCGGAAGCACCACCTCATGGTCCAGCACCAGGCCGGTCCCGGGGACGTGGTTCCACACGCGGAGAAGGTCGTGTCCGAGGTCCGTGGTCATGATGCGGCCGTCTGCGAGGACCAGGCTGGCGTGGGCCCTGCTGGGGCGGCCGTCCCGGTGGGGATCGCCCGATGGCGCCGCCGGAAGGCGGCGGGCGATGCCGCCGTCGTCCTTTAGTTCGTAGAGCAGTACCTGGCCGTCGCCCCAGCAGGCGACGATCAGGAACGTGCCCTGCGGATCGACGGTGACGTGGCAGGCAGCTTCGCCCGCCGGCCAAGCCTCCCCGACGGCTTCGAGGCCGAACTCTCCTCGCCGCCGGTAGGCCTGTACGGTCCTGGTGTTCTCCCCGACGGCGTAAACCACCGGCAGCGTGCGCTACCGCAACGAACGACGGCGAATCCGCCTTTGCGGCGGTGCCGAGCCAGGTGAGCGTCCCATCAGCCTTGGCGGAGACGGCGCCGATGCCGGCTCCGTGGCCGCCGCTGTCTGCGGTGTAGGAGCCGGTCCAGATGAGCGCGTGGTTCTCCCTGTGGGTCATCGTCCCATCCTGCCAAGAATTGCCGGATTCGGCGTCGGATAACATGAATTTTGCAGTGCCCGTTTTGAGGGCCGCACGATCAGGGAGGTGAGAACAGTTCACGCAATGCCAGCTTGGGTTCTTCCTGCCCGTCGCACTATGCAGCGCCAAGGCTAGCCGGACGAATGCACGGAGCGCCCATCATCCAACCGAAGGACGCGTCCATGCCTGTTCAGTCACCGATTTCCCGTTCCGCCGTCACCGGCGTCCTCCGCGCCGCCGGCTGTGTCTTTGCCGAGGAGGAGGCGGACCTCCTTCTTTCCGCCGGCTTTGCCCCCGATGAGCTGACGGATGCCGTACGGCGCCGGGTTGACGGGTTTCCGCTTGAGCACATTCTTGGCTGGGCGGAATTTTGCGGGTTGCGGATCAGGGTCGAGCCGGGCGTTTTCGTGCCGCGCCGCCGGACGGAACTGCTGGTCCACGAAGCTGCTGCACTCCTCGGCACTGAATTCCTCTGCACTGCGCCCGCGGATCCCGTGCCGTCCGTGGATTCCGTGCCGTCCGCCGTGCCGGTTGTTGTAGACCTGTGCTGCGGCTCCGGAGCCGTGGGCGCCGCGCTGGCAGAACTGCTGCCCGGCATTGAGGTCCATGCTTCCGACGTCGACCCCGCCGCCGTGCGTTGTGCCCGACGGAACCTCCTCCCCTTGGGCGGCGTGGTCCATGAAGGTGACCTGTACGCGGCGCTGCCTGCCCGGCTCAAAGGGAATGTTGACGTTCTGGCGGTCAATGCGCCGTATGTTCCCACGGCATCCATCGGCAGCATGCCCCGCGAGGCCCGCGTTCATGAACCACGGGTGTCGCTTGACGGAGGGCCGGACGGGCTCGACATCCAGCGCCGGGTGATTGCGGAAGCGACTGCCTGGCTCCGTCCGGGCGGGTACCTTCTCATCGAGACCAGCCGGCGACAGGCACCTCTTACTGCGGCGGCCATGGCCGATGGGGGACTGGACCCGCGAATCGCCTGCTCCGCTGAACTGGACGCAACAGTGGTGATCGGCAAGCTGTAATCCCTGTTCGGGCGGCACTGAGCGTCCGGCAGCCCGTGGCCGCTTTACCCCGGCCGGCTCTGCCCGCCGTTCAACGCGGCGTCATTCCGGTGTTCATGTTTTGTGGTGGTGGTTTTGTCGGGGTTGTTGGCGGGGGTCGATGTGGGGTGGCGGGATGAACCATGGGATGCCGTTTTTGACGTGGATTTTCCACTGACGCTTCTATGTCTGTCAAGCGGTTGGGAACGGTTGTGGGCGCGGACCCTGTTGTCGCCGGGGCGGCTTTGGTGACCGGCCAGCGTCCCCTCTCCCCCCTGTTGTTTTGGCTGCTGGCGAAGCTTGCGGAGCTGTGGCCGACGGAGGCCTGTCTACCCGCAAGGGCAAGGGGCGGGAAATTCCCGGAGGAAATAAGCGACGAAGGAGCGCCGCAGGGACATTTCCAGCCGCCGCAGGCCCCGACGAAGGAGGGGCTAGAACGGGCCGGAGCGGACACGTACAATCCGTCAGGACAGCAGCCAAAACGTCCTAGACAAACAGGGCCAGGCATCGCGGAGCTCTGCGACGTGGGGACTGGACCCAACAGCCGGCCGCGAAGCGGGCGCCCGAAGGGGTGCGAGCCCTACAGAGCATTGATCTTCCCTCCGACCCTCGTGAGATAAAAGGCGATAAGGTCAGTCAGACGAGACTCGGACAGAAGTCTCACTGACCTGGGGGGACCAGTAGTGAACATCAAGAAGAAGGTCGGGTTGCTCCTTGCGACCGCCATGGTTACAACGGGGTTCGGCATGGCTGCTGCCCCGGCGGCATCGGCAGCCTCGTGCTGGTCCGGTTCCGTCTGCTACCAGGAGGTTGGCGGCCCGTACCGGTACAGCCTGGAGAACTGCAAGAACGATCACTGGACCCGGTACCTTTGGGCCCAGCGCCAATGGCCCAACAAGCGGATCAGTGCCAGCGGCTGCTTCAGAACAAACGTGAACTGGGGCTGGAACTATGTCATCACGGTATGGAATTGACCTGGTCCGGCGTCCTAGTTATGGAGATCTCGTAGAGCATCTAACCCACGGACTGCGCCGCCCACGCGGCGGCCATCGAGGCACCAAGTCATTTGTCCCGGTGGTTAGGTAGGGCCAGATAAAACTCTGAACTTCCAGCAACGAAGATCCCCGCGCCGGGAACAGTGGGGGGTTCTTCGTTGCTACTGACGGCTAAACGGGAGTGCCTGCGATTGTCCACTCAAGACGATGCCCCTGCGGGTAGGTTGGGCGGCTTACTCGCTGCCACTCCAAACTTCCACCAGGCTTCCATCGGTTGCAAGGCTTGGGCGGGGCTTTGTCAGCGCGAGCCTCTCGATGAATGCCACGGTTTCTGCTGCGTGCGGCGCCTGCCGGCATCGATCCTGGGGCGCGGATCCAGCGCCGCGATGCCACCGTCTTGGAACGATCGGTGCCAGCGCTCAAGCGTGCGCAGGCTGACCTGCAATTCCCGGGCCAGCTCCACGAGTGGGATCTCGTCTTCGATGTGCAATCGAAGGATCCGCCACCGCTCCGCGCCTTTCATGACGGCAGCTACATCATGGTGCTCTCGCGGGCAGCGAGGGCTTGCTGGTGGCGGTAAAGCGTTGCCCGGCTCCACCCGACGAGGCGGGCGGCTTCCTCAGCGGTGCGGCCCTTGGCCCGCGCTTCGGTCACGATCCGCAGCTTGTCAGCTATCACGACGGGGTCCGAGAGTGGGCGGCCGAACCTGGTTCCTCCCTTTCGTGCAGCAGCGATCCCGGCGTTGACCCGTTCGACGATCAATTCCCGCTCGTACTCCGCCAGGGTGGCCAGCATGTTTAGCATCAGCCGGCCCGACGTTGTGGCAGGGTCGATGCCATCCGAGACTGACCTCAGCTGCACCCCACGCTCCCGAAGCAGGTTCACGGTGTTCAAGACATCTATCAGGGATCGGCCAAGCCGGTCTATGCGCCACACCACGACTGTGTCGCCCGGCTCCACATAGTCCAGCAGCTTCTTCATCCCCGGCCGCTCGATCGCAGTCCTGCTTCCGGAAGTGACATCGGCGAAGACATCACGCTTTTGGACTCCGGCGCCGACGAGTGCATCCAGCTGCAGCTTGGCGTCCTGGCCCGCGGTGCTTACCCGCGTATATCCGAGATGTCTCACCGGCTCATTCTGCCTCAGAAAACCCCTTCCGGCACCCGCCCAAGACAACACACGGCGAGACAACTTTCCAAGACAACGAGATGCCCGTCGTCACGCCGCTCCAGTTCGGCTTCTCCGCGAAAGAGGCAGTGTCTTGGAAAGCTGTTGGTTTCCAAGACAACCTCGTTGCCTGCGGGACAGCCTTGCACAGAGATCGATTGCTGGCTTGCCGGTCCGGAACCGGCAGGCCCAACATCGCTTAGTACGGAACCTGTTTCGAGCACCGAGAACCCCGATGCGAGGAAGAGCATCATTTACAGTCCGCTCCGAACTTGGGCCGCAGGTGGTCGCCGCAGCCTGCAGCAGCCTGTAGTCCTCGTCGTAGACGTAGGTCGCGGTGCGCTTAGGCATAGGGGTCATGTGCCGCGCCGTAACCAGGGGCTGGCGCTTGCGCACCAGCCCCTGGTTACGTAAAAAACGTTGCGATCTTGTGTTCGTGGCACTGCATGAGCCTGCATTGCTGGCGGGATATGCCCACAGGCACCGTGATACCGGCTACTACGTACTTAGCATCGGCAGTCCAAGGAGACCGAGGCATATAGCTGCTGCCACAAAGATACCTGCCAGCACCCAATTCTTTTGTGGTATGTGCTTCTGGTCAAAATCCCGTGCCCGAATCACAGGAACAAAAATCAAGGCCAGGGCGCCGAAAGCTAGCGCAATTAACAACAATATGGCAAGGGTAAGCAATGTAACTCCTTGGATGGTCTATTTCGGAAAAGCGTTGCCTAGCAATCCGCCGAGGCCGCCAGTGATTCCTCCAACGATCGCCTTCTTTACGCAGGCCTCTGCATAGTTGGCATCTGGCGCTTTAGCGATGGCCTCTTCAATTAGACCGCCTACACAACCGAGGGCGAAGCCCCCAACAATGCCTGCTGGCGTGGACTTCGTCACTAGGCCTAAGCCGAAGGCACCAAGAGTTCCCACCGCTGAACCTACCGTGTCCCCTAGGACATCCCGAAGAAAGTCCAAACCAGTTGAGTCCGTAAAATTCACCGGGTTGGCTCCGGCGTAAAGGTATAGGTTTGCCTCTTGGGCTGAGGGGTCGACCTGGTTGAAACGTCCGTTTCCGGGGCCGTAGTAACGGGCGCCGAATTTCGTGTATCCGGTGGCGTCGTCCTTGTAGCCGCCGGCGTACCGCCACGGGTTGACTGAGGCCAGCGCGCCGGTTTGGGTGGTGGTGTTCCCCCAGGAATCGTAGAGGTAGGTGGCTGCTTTCGCTTGGGCGCTATCGGTGAGCAGGATCGTGGAGCCGAGCGCGTCGGTGGTGTAGTAAAAGCTCGCCCCCGCAACGTTGCGCATGCTGATGAGGTTACCCTCGGGGTCGCGGATGAACGAGACGGCGCCTGTTGCGTTGCTCTGTTGCGTGATACCGAGGGATCCGTTCAGGAAGGCCATGGTCCCGGATGTGAGCCGTTCGGTGTTGCCTTGTCCGGCGTAGGTAAAGCTGGTCGTTGAACTGTTGGTGTGGCTGGCGAGCTGGTCGAAGGTGTTCCAGGTGCTGGTCGTTGTTCCGGCCTTGGTTTGGTTGCCGTTGGCATCGAACGTATACGTCGATGCGCCGATTGGCGGGGCCGCGCAGGTTCCCGTTCCAGTGGAGATCCAGCAGAGCTGGTCAGCAGCGTTGTATGCGAAGTTGACGGTAGTGGTCCCGGTCTTGGCAGAGGTGAGGCGGTTGCCGTTCAGATCATAGGTCCAGGATTCCGTCACAGCACCAGTCACAGCGGAAGTCAGGCGCTGTACGGCATCGTAACCGTAGGTGGTGACGGCGCCGGCGTCGGTCGTCATGGTCTTTCGCAGCCCACCATCCCGGAGCGTGGTGGCGTCCTTGGTGTAGGTGTAGGAACGTTTGGCCAGGACAGCTGCTGTGGAGTTGGTCGCGGTGATGGAGAGGATCTGTCCCGCATTGTCGAAGAGCGTCGCGTTCTTCACCCCGTTCGGGTATTGCGTGGCGATGCGCCGGTTGTTGTTGTCGTAGGTGAAGCCGGTGCATCCGGTGCTGTTCGGGAACACGAGGGTGGCCGGGCAGGAGCCGCCCGGTTCGGCCAGCGCGGTGAGCCGGTTAGCGTCGTCGTAGCGGTAATTCACGGTGCCGGTCGGATCCGTGAAGCTGGTGATATTGGAGTTGTGGTCGTAGCTCAGAGACGTGGTGACTCCGCCGATGGTCTTGGAGGTTGGGCGGTTTTGCTCATCGTAGACATGGCTGGTGGTCCCGGAACCATCGACCCGAGTGATGAGATTTCCGTTGTCGTCATAGGTGTACGTCACGCAAGTAGCGGGAACGCAGCTTGCACCGAAGCGCTTCTGCAGGAGCCGGTCGTTCTCGTCGTAGACGTAAGTTGCTGTCTGGTTCTTGCCGTCCTTGCTGGTTGCGATGCGGCCGGCTGCGTCGAAGGTATTGGTGATGACCCCGAGCGGGGCGGGGCGGGTGATGATGGCAGGGTTGTGCGAGGCGTCGTAGGTGATGGAGGTGGTGTTGCCCTTGCCGTCGATCGTCTTGCACAACTGGCCTCGGAGCGCCCCGCAGGCCGTGGCGGCGGCGTCGCCCTGGTATCGCTTGGTGCCACCGCTTCCTAGCGCACCTCCAGGAATGGTGGTCTGATAGGGGCGGCCGAGCACAGTGTCGTAGTTGTAGCTGGTCGTCTTGTTCTCGGCGTCCACAGAGGACGTTGGCTGGAACTCCAACCATGCCTCCCCCGCGGTGGCGGTCGGGTAGTTGAACGCGATCTGCTGGCCCGATCCGCTGGCCCCGCCAACCGGGGCCGTGATGTTCTTTAGAGTGTCGTTCGGGTTGTAGACCGAGGTAGTCGTTTTGCCCAGTGCGTTCACGTTGGTGAGCTGGTCATCATGAGTGTTGAACGTTGGTTGCGTGGCCGAGCGGGTCGGTGATCGAGGTGATCTGCCGGGAGGCGTTGAACTTGAACGTGGTCACCCGGTTGTCGGTGTCGGTCAGGGTGGCGGTGGTGGCGTCCACCGCGTCGAGGGTGTGGACGGTCGGGTCGTTGGTGTTGGTCGCGTACCGGATCCCGGCGGCCTTACCGTTGGCGTCGTAAGACAGCTCGGTCGTGTTGCCGCGGCCGTCGGTGATCTCATCCATCAGCCCGGAGGAGTAATCGAACCCGGTGTGCGCTCCGGTCGCGTCGGTCAGGTCCTGCATGCGGCCGTTGCTGTCGTAATCGATCGTGATGACCCGGTTCAGGCTCTGGTCGGTGATCGTGGACGGTTGCCCGGTGTTGTCCGCGTCGTCATATTCGAAGATGACCTGGCGGCCGTTGGCCAGGGTGATGTTTTCCAGCCGGCCATCCGTGTCGTAGGCGTAGGCCATCCGGTCCGCCGTCGCGCTGTACCGGTCGCTGGCAAACGCCAGCCGGTACACATCTCCTACCTTCTCGTAGAAGTTTGCGTAGCCGGTGTCATTGAACCGCAAAGTCACGGCGGTGGCACTCAGCGCGGTGATTGTGGCGTTCAACCCTGGCGGTCTGGTCCAGCCGCCACCGGTCTTGGGCACGAACTTGTAAGTCCCTCCATCCGGAGCCGTGTACGTGACGGAGTTGTCAGCCCCGACCGTCACGGCCGATTCGGACGTCCCTTCCGAGAGGGTGGGCCGGTCGTCGTTGATGCTGTTGTACCGCCACGACAGGTCAATGCCGCGGTCATTTCCGGCCAGGTGCAGGAGCTTGCCGGTGACCAGGATGTTCCCAGTCGTCGGGTTCCACGCAACCTTCATCCTGTCCGTCAGATTACGGCCCACCATCCCGGCAGCCTTTCTCGACCCCGACAGGATTCCGTCCGGCCCTATGGCGGGCGGATGGTCATCATCGAGCGGCAAGCTCTGCGCCACCGCAAGGTTCATCGGCTCTATCACTGCCGGTGCGAGTGTCAGCGGCAACACGGCCGCGGCTTGCGCCATGGTTGGTGTTTGGGCCTGGGCGGGGGCAGACAGCCCCGTCAGAACCACGGTGGTTAAAACTAGACATGACAAAAGAGACCGTGCAGCCATGCTGCGACCCCCAATATGAATGCTCCCCAGCGAGCGACTTCGTGCTCCCCCTTGAGCACAGGAGAATCATCGATGGCAGCGTTCACACAAAGCAATAACTAACAACCAGTTAATTTTCCTGAGGACAGCGTTTACGGAGGGCCTGTTCATCCGTTCGCATGAGTCGCATGACAAGAAAGTATGCTGATAATCGCACCGATGCAGGTAGGCCACGCACTCGAGTCGTCGCGTAGTCTTGAGCCGTATTAAAGGGACAAAGCAACGGGGCCGGGCCAAGCCGAGGCTAGCACGGAAAGCTCCCGGTCGAACGATGACGCAACCATCTGGGCCCGACGCGACAAGGACATGACTAACTCATCAAGTCTATGACAATTTCGTATGCTGGTCATTGCCGTCACAAATGGTCGGTCCAGCCCACCTCAATAACTAATGACCGGGCCGCTGGGTCCCGTCCCCGCTTCAGCTACATACCAAAGGACGTCCGACGTTCAGGCCAGGTCGCGACCCCTTTGGTCGCGGTAGGCCAGTCTTCTCGAATTGGCCCGCCCACCGCTGGCATCCGACGGAGCGGCGCCCGGGCGCTCCTATTCCCAGTTAGGGTCTGCCCCGGCCACGTGTGGGGACGGTTTCGCGGTGGCGTAAAGGGTGTTGAGTTGTCGGTAGAGGGTTCGGGCGATGTAGCGCTTGAGGGATCGGCGGATTTCGCGGTAGCTGCGGCCTTCTTGGGTGCGTTTGGTGACGTAGTCCCGTGTTCCAGGGTCGTGGACCATCCGGGTCATCGTGATGGTGTGCAAGGCCCGGTTTAGGCGCCTGTCACCGCCCCGGTTGAGCCTGTGCCGGACAGTATTACCGCTTGAGGCAGGCAAGGGATTTACCCCTGCCAATGAGGCGAAGGCTGCTTCGCTGCGAACCCTTCCCGGATGCGACCAAGCTGTCAGGACAGTGGCGACTGTGACAGCCCCGGCGCCCACCATCTCCAACAGTGGCGCCGCCGGGCTCTGCTGGATCAGCTCTGTCATGCGCTTCTGGTTCGCAGTCAGCTGAGTAGTTACTTCAAGAACGCGGCGCGCCAACCGAACTGCTTCCTCGCGCGCGATCGACAGTTCCATGGGCTCCTGTCTTTCCCGCCATCTGGTGATCGTGGTGATCTGAGCGGGAACCAAAGGCTTACGAGCGTCGATCCCAAGATCGTGTGCCCTGAGCAAGGCAAGGAGTGCATTGGCATTCAATGTTCGGTCACGGGTCAACTGATCCCGGGCTGCGCTCAGGATCCTAAGCCCAGCACGGGTTCCTTCATCCCGCCGCGGAATTCGAAGCTGGGACTCCTCTACGCCCAAGACAGCGGTTCCGATAGCGGCGGCGTCCAGCGGGTCGGATTTGCCGATCCCCCGGCGACCCCGGGCGTTCATCCGTGGAGCTTCGGCAACGTCGTAGCCGGCGTCGGTTACGACCCTGGCCAGACGTGCCCCATAAGAGCCGATGCCCTCAATTGCCCATAGGCACCCCATATCGCCATCTGTCCTTCGGCCTACCCAGGCCAGAGCGCGGGAGATCCCCGCAGGGGTGGTCGGGAATTGCTCGCACGCGACCTGTCGCCTGGTGCCGGCCTCGATGACGGCGTAAGTGTGTGTGCGGGCGTGACAGTCCACGCCAATGACGAACGGGCGGGTCTGCGCAACGATAGTCAACGCGGCCACCCTCCTTCCTTTCGAACTGACAAGACTGGTCGCAACACGACCGGCAGTGAACCTGGGAAGTGTCACTTCGAGGCAAAACTGTGATGAGCCACAACCTCCAGAGGCTGGGCAAGCTTCTAATCAAGCCACCGACGTGGGACAGGTCAACGCCGACCGCTCCACCCAGCGCGGACAAATCGGGGGAAACGCACCCGCAACGGGGCAATTGTTTTTTCGAGTCACGCACCAAGCAGAACGACCGGCATCCACACTGCCAGCTAGTCCCAGACCAACCACTGCAAGCCTCACAGTTCTTTATGGATGAGGTGATGGTGGTGAGCGCACAGGAGAACGCCGTTGTCGGTGCTGGTAGGTCCGCCTCTTGACCAGTAGGTGATGTGGTGGGCTTCGCACCAGGTTGCGGGGATGGTGCAGTTGGGGAAGGCGCAGCCTTGGTCGCGGGCGTTGAGGGCTTTGCGGATGTGGGGTGGGAAGATCCGGGTGGTGCGGCCGATGTCGAGGATGCGGCCTTGGCTGCTGAGGAGGACGGGGATGATGTCGGCGTCGCAGGCGATTTTGCGGATGGTGGAGGCGGTGACGGGGCCGGTGTAGGTGAAGGTCCCGCTGCCGGTGGGTGCGCCGGCGGGTGCGCCGAAGAACCCGGCGCTTGCCCAGGTGGTGCCCGGTGAATTGATGCCTGACTGGTTGATGCCGGAGAGCGTGTCGGCGGGGGCGGGCTGGTTTTCGCCGCCGGGCCACTTGTTCGGGCCGGTAGCCGAATCGGGCGAGGATCCGTGGTCGCCGGTTTGCCCGGTTTCCGTTGGCGATTGCGGACCGCTGGTTTGGCAGATGTCCGGGGTGGTGGCTGCGAGCGGTTCGGGAGGGCTGACCTGCCAGGTGCCCGGCAGGAGTGTTGGACCGGTAGCCGGCCATCCGGGGGTGCCTGTTGGCTGGTTCGTGGTGGTGTGCCCGGTGTCGTTTGTTGGTGCGGGGCTGTTTGTTGGCCGGGTGTTGGCGCGGTTTCTGTTGTAGCGGGGGCCGTTGGCTGCGGTGGTTTGGATGCTGTTGAGGAGGTCCTGGTAGGAGACGGTGACCATGACTTGGGGGCGGAGTCCTCCGGTGGCGGGCAGGGTTCCGGTGACGAGGGCCGCCTTGCTGGCGCCGACGAGGCCGTCGAGTCGTTGTTGGGCCAGGGTTCGCCGGTCGAGGTCCGGGAGCGGGGCAGGGGTGTTGAAGGCCTCGTCCAGGTCGACAGCGGTGGTGCTGTCAGTGTTTTCGGGGCTGTCAGTGCTGCCAGAACTGCTTCGATCACTGTCCGCGGCGCTGGTGGTGTCGGGTGTGGTGGTGCGGGGGTTGGTGGCGGTGTTCATGACGGTGGTGAGGACTTCGTATTGGTCTGTGGTGGCGTGGATTTCGAGGTGGTAGAGGCCGCCGCGTTTGGGGCGGATGAAGACGCCTTGGCGGTGGCGGAGGTTCTCTTCGGACGGTTCGGTGCCGTCCTGGTCGAGGGCGTCGATCCAGCGGTGGGCGATGCGGGTGAGGAAGTCGTGGTCGTTTTCGATCGCGGTTTGGGTGAGGTTGTGTTGCATGTGGGCGATCGTCGCGGGGTCGGGGATGTGGCGGACTTTGTCCAGGGCGGTGGTGATGATGGTTCCGGCGCGGGAGGAGATGATCCCGGCGGTGAGCGCGGCCGCGGTTTCCTCATGTATGGGCGGCATGGGCCGGCCGGCGAGTCCGGTGCGGGGGAGCAGGCCGCCGGCTAGGGCAAGCCTGCGGCGTGCTTCGGTGGTGCTGATGCGAAGCCGGGTGCGGAGGAAATCAACCGTGTTGCGGGACCCGTCGTCGGCCGGGGACCAGGCCACCGCGCGGGTAGGGACCGGCCGCGGGTCAGCGGAAGACGGGGCCTCAGCAGGGCCATCGACGGCGGCGGCCTCGGAGGGCTGAGCGTCTGGGGCTGCAGCGGCTTCGGGTTCATTGCCCCAGCCGGTGGTCCAGCCGGCCTCGCGGTTGGCTGCTTCGGCGGCGCTGATCGCCTCGGCCCGCGTCCGTTCCACCGCCGCGGCAGCCTGTACCTGAAGGTATTCGATGCGGCGGGAGAGCTGTTCTGTCAGATCTGCGGAGTCGGCTGCTTCAGGGAAACTGGCTGCGGCGAGCTCTTCCTCCGCCGCAGTGATCGCGGAATCCAGCAGCGCCAGGCTCGCCTTCAAGTCAGGGGTGGCGGCAGCACCGCCGCCGGACGAAGATGTGTCCGCAACGGCGGTGCCGGTTCCGGCTAAAGCCGGACGCCCGGAAGCGTGGACGCTGCGCATTGTGGCAGCGCTCAGGCCGGGCACTGCTGCCCGGCCTGAGATGCAGTCTGCGTTTCCCCTGATAGCTTCCATAGGAAAACATTGTCAGAGGGGGCTGACATTTTTGCTTGTTGCCCACACCGCTTTGGATGCAGGCTTCAGCAGCCGAAGCTACTGTTTATTCGCATTCACGTTGGTGGTGGCACCGGCCTGACCGGTCTCCGCGTCGGAGGTCCCCAGGTTCACCGTTTCCGGATGCGTGCTGTGGGCCGGCACGTGCGAGCTGTCCGCAGAAGTGCCGCCAGACGCAGAACCCGAGCCGGCAGCTGTGTCAGTGTGCGTATCGCGGTGCATCGCCGAGCCGAGCACGGTTCCTGCCCGGCGCGCGGCTTCCGCAAGTTGGTCGCCCACCTCGGGGGCCTTCTCCTTGACGGCTTCGGTTGCTGCCGTTACCTTGTCCTGGACCGGCTTGCTGTCCCAGATGCCTGCGGCCCGTGCTTTGAGCTTGTCGTACGCTGCCCGGCCGGACCTCGATCCGAGCACGTAGCCTGCAGCGATTCCGGCACCGAAGAGAAGTTTGGATTTCATGGTGATCTCCTGCTCTTGAGGGGGATCTGTACGATTTTGGTTCGGCCCGGTAGGGCCTGGTGGTGGGAAACCGGCCCCGGGAGGTTCCCCGGAGCCGGTTTCGGGCCTGCTCCGCCTAGCGTGCGGTGCGCTTGGTGATCATGCCGTAGACCAGCAGGACGATCAGCGCGCCGCCGATCGCCAGCAGCCATGTGGACAGCGAGAAGAACTCGTTGATCCCCACGTTGAAGAGTGCGCTGCCGATGAACCCGCCAAGAATCGCGCCCACCACGCCGAGCAGAAGCGTCATGAAAATGCCGCCGCCCTGCCGGCCGGGGAGGATGGCCTTAGCGATGGCTCCGGCAATGAGGCCAAGAATCAGAAATGCGAAAAAACCCATTTTATCGTTCCTTCTTCATCTAAAGGAGTTACCCGGGTTGCCGGGTACGCTTCGTCCTTCTGCTCAATACTAATCATGCTTACTATTTTTTTGCCAGTCGCCTTCCCGCCGCCGGGTGCGGGGGAGTGCTGCCAGGTGCCGTCCGTCAGTGGCCCTGGACATCCGAATTCACACCTGCCTCGGGGCCTTCATCAAGGGTGCTGATGGCCGCCAGGTCTTCGGCGTCCAGGGTGAAGTCGAAGACGCCGATGTTCTCTTTCATCCGCTGGGGATCAGCGGATTTGGGGATGGCCACCAGGCCCTGCTGGACATGCCAGCGCAGCACCACCTGGCTCACTGTGCGGCCGTGTTTGCCGGCGATTCTGGTCAGCACGGGCGCGGACAGCAGCCCGGAACCTGCCCCTAGCGGGCTATACGATTCCGTGGCGATCCCGTGCCGCTCGTTGTACGCGCAATCGGCGGAGCGGGTGACCGAGGGGTTGATCTGGATCTGGTTGACGGCCGGCACAACATCCGTTTCCCACATCAGCTGTTCCAGGTGGGCGGGCTTGAAGTTCGAGACGCCGATCGAGCGGACTTTCCCTTCGGCCTGCAGTCGCTCAAAGGTCTTCCAGGTGGAAATGAATTCCCCGCGCCGGGGGAGCGGCCAGTGGATCAGCAGCAGGTCCACGTAGTCCAGATGCATGCGTTTCAGGGAACCTTCGAGGCCGGCGACGGCCTGGTCCCCGCCCTGGAATTCCCCGTCCAGTTTGGTGGTGATGAAAAACTCGCTGCGGTCCAGGCCGCTGTCCCGTATCCCGGTTCCGACGCCGGCCTCGTTGCCGTAGCGCACGGCAGTATCGATGTGCCGGTACCCGGCCTCCGCAGCCCGTACGACGGCGGCGCTCACCTCCCGGTCATTCAACGGCCAGGTGCCCAGGCCGATCTGGGGAATCCTGTTGCCGTCGTTCAGTTCGATGAGTGGTGCCTGTGCCATGCGGAAGAGTCTTTCTTATTGGGGGCCGTTTGCCCAGACCCTTTTGCCCAGACCCGTTTGCTATCTTCCGAGGTCAGCCGGGGAATGCTTACAGGCTGCCGGTTGTTACGATGAGCGCAAGGAGGCGTATGCAGGTCTTGCTGGCTAGGCGTGCTGTGGTGGACGTGGGTGTTGCCATGGCTGGTTTCCTTGCGTCCGGCAACTGGATCCTGGCCGCTACACATGCTGACGGAGCTTATTTCCTGGCCTCAATAGGCATCGGCCTAGCCGTGCTGGGAAACGCAGCGGCCTCCATCTTCAACCGCAAGCCCCGGCTGACCACGGCAGCGGACCGGGTAACCCTGGTTCGGGCCGTCCTGGTGGCATGCTGCGCGGCGGCAACGGTTCCGGCGCTGTTTGCCGGAACTGTTCCCGGCATTCCGGTGGTGGCACTGGGCGGCGCCGCCTTCGTTCTTGACGCGGTGGACGGGGTCGTTGCGCGGCGGCTGGCGTGCGCGAGCCCTGCGGGAGGCCGGCTGGATGTCCAGACCGATGCCGCGCTGGTCCTCGTGCTCTCCTGCGCGGCGGTACCCCGCGTCGGTCCGTGGGTTCTGGCGATCGGGCTCATGTGGTACGCGTTCGTCGCCGCCGGATGGTTCCGGCCTGAACTCAAGCGGACGCTGCCCGTTAAGAGGCTGCGCAAGATCATCGGGGCCTTCCAGCCGTTCGCGCTGCTGCTGGCACTGGCACCCGGCATACCCGTTGGAATCGGCATGGCCGCCGCCGCCTTCGCGCTGGTGGCGCTGGCAGCCTCGTTTGGCCGGGACATCGTCGAACTGGAGCAATGGCACCGTCAGTGCACCGGCCGCCACTCCAGCACTGAGCTCGTGAACTGACGGGCTTCCGTTGACTCTGGACTAACCGCGGCTCCCGCTGGTAAAGCTTGGAGCGGGCCGGAACAAGGGCCCCGTCCCTCCTCCCAGCAGCTACTCCGAGACAGCAGAGGATCCAGACCATGAGTGAAACGCCCGCCGACCCGGAGAACAACCCAGCGGACCAGCCTGAGGACACTTCACCAAAGGGCTTCCCGTTTGACCCCAATGAGGATCCGCCCCAGGAGGAACCCGCAATTCCTCCCCAGGACAGTCCGGGACCGCCCGCCGGCCGGGAGGGAGAGCCGGACGAGCCCGCTTTGGAGGATCCCAAGCGGCCGCCGGCCAAATAGGCAGGCGGCCGCCCGGTCACCAGGCGTAGTCTTCGGGAGCGGTTCGGTGGCCCGGAAAAATGCCGTCCAGCCGCTTGAGCGCATCATCGTCCAGTGTCACGTCCACAGCCCGGAGGGCGGCGTCGAGCTGTTCCTGCGTGCGCGGCCCGACGATGGGGGCAGTCACCGCGGGCTGCCGAAGCAGCCACGCGAGCGCGATGTCCCCGGGTTCATGGCCGAGTTCCTCGGCGAAGTCCTCGTAAGCCATGATCTGATCGCGGTGTTTTTCCAGCGTCTCCGCCGCCCGCCCCGCCAGGCGGCGGACGCCGTCGTGCTCCTTTTTGAGCACACCGCCCAGAAGCCCTCCGTGCAGCGGGGACCAGGGAATGATCCCGATCCCGTACTGCCGGGCCGCGGGAATGACTTCCAGCTCGATGTTCCGTGTCAGCAGGTTGTAGATTGACTGCTCGCTGACGAGGCCCGTGTAGTGGCGGCGGGCGGCGGCCTCCTGCGCCTGGGCGAGGTGCCAGCCAGCGAAATTGCTGCTGCCTGAGTACAGGATCTTGCCCTGCTGGACGGCCACCTCGACGGCCTGCCAGATCTCGTCCCACGGCGTGTTCCGGTCCACGTGGTGGAACTGGTAGACGTCGATGTAATCGGTCTGGAGGCGTTTGAGGCTGGCGTCCAGGGCGCGCCGGATGTTCAGCGCGGACAGCTTGGACTCATTCGGGCGGTCCGTCATGGTGCCGTAGAGCTTGGTGGCCAGCACGGTGCGTTCCCGGCGCTCGCCTCCCTTCGCGAACCAGCGGCCAATGATTTCTTCCGTCCAGCCGCGGTGGTCAGTTCCGCCGTAGACATTGGCTGTGTCGAAGAAATTGATGCCGGAACCCTGGGCGGAGTCCATAATCGCGTGCGCGTCGGATTCCTCCGTCTGCGGGCCGAAGTTCATGGTGCCGAGGCAGAGCCGGGAAACCTTGAGGCCAGAACGGCCCAGATGCGTGTACTCCATGGGTGGTTCGTCCTTTCGCTGGAGCCGGGAAAGAGGTTGGCGAAGCCGGGAAGCGGCTAGAGCTGCGAGAAGGCGGCGACGGCGGGGTCAGCACCAATGCGCGATCCCGCCTCAAGCGCGTTGATCGATTCCACCTCCGCGGCAGTCAGCCGGATTGCCGCTGCCGCCAGGTTTTCCCGCATCCGCGCCGAGTCGGCCGATTTGGGAATGACGATGTTGCCGGTGGCGAGGTGCCAGGCGAGAACGATCTGCGCGGGTGTGGCTCCGTGGTCCCTGGCGAGGCCGGTGACCGCAGGTGCGTCCAGGTCTGCGCCCTGGCCCAGCGGGCTGTAGGCCTCGACGGCAATTCCGTGGGAGCGGCTCTTGGCCGCCAGCGGGGCCTGCTGGAAGGTCGGGTGGAGCTCGAACTGGTTCACTGCCGGGACGACGTCAGCCTCGGCCAGGACCGCATCGAGGTGCTCGTCCAGGAAGTTGGAGACGCCTATTGCCCGGGACTGGCCGCTGGCGTGGATCTCTTCCAGCGCTTTCCAGGCTTCCGTGTAGAGTCCCTGGGAGGGCACGGGCCAGTGGATCAGGTAGAGGTCCACGAAATCCAAACCCAGGGCTTTCCGGCTGTTCTCGAACGCCTCCAGGGCGTGGGCCTGGTCGCCGTTGCGCAGCTTCGTGGTGATGAAGAGTTCCTCACGCGGGATGCCGGATGCGGCAATGGCGGCTCCCACCCCGGCCTCGTTCCGGTAGGCCGCCGCGGTGTCGATATGGCGGTAGCCCGCTTCCAGGGCGTCCTCAACAATGCGCTGCGTCTCCTCCGGCGGTACCTGGAAAACGCCGAATCCCAGCTGCGGAACGGGAACGCCGTTGTTAAGGACGATCTGCGGGATCTCAAGGCCCTGGGGTGCCGAACCGGTTTCCGTGGCGTGAACGTTGGACTCTGAAGTCTGCGACATGTCTTCTCCTTGATGGTCCGGGTTGCTGACCCGTGCTGATTTGCTTCCGAGCTTATGCATCCCGGACCCGGGAGTCAGCAGCTGTGGCTCTCCCTGTTTTTCCTAGGATTGCCAGTCCTACCATCGTTGTAGAAACTGTGCCCTTGGGGCAGGCACAATGGAGCCCATGGGTCAGAGCGCCGAGTTCGGCAAGTTCCTCAAAGCAATGCGTTCCCGGCTAAAACCGGAGGACGTCGGCATCGCTGAGGGCGCCGGCGCCCGGCGCGTGCCCGGGCTGCGGCGGGAAGAGGCGGCCCGGCTGGCGGATATCAGCACGGACTACTACACACGGCTCGAGCAGGGCCGGAACATCCACGCGTCGCGGGCCGTTCTGGATTCCCTGGCGCGGGGCCTCAGGCTCGATGCCGGCGAGCAGGCCCACATGATGAACCTCCTGCGGCACTGTGCGGAGTCAACCCGGTCACCCGTGCCCGTCCAGACGATCCGGCCCGGGCTTCGGCAACTCCTGGATGCCGTGGGCGATGTGCCCGCGCTGGTCCTCGGACGCCGGATGGACGTCCTCGCCGGCAACCGGATGGCCTTCCTGCTGTTTGCGGACTTCCCGCAAATGTCGCCGGGGGAGCGGAACCTGACCCGGTGGCTGATCCTGGATCCCCGCGCAAGGGAGCTCTTCCGCGAATGGAACACCGTGGCGGCCG
Source organism: Arthrobacter sp. NPDC057388 (assembly GCF_042668165.1). Lineage (NCBI taxonomy): Bacteria > Bacillati > Actinomycetota > Actinomycetes > Micrococcales > Micrococcaceae > Arthrobacter > Arthrobacter sp. NPDC057388. The sequence goes on along the minus strand of NZ_JBHVBL010000017.1, from coordinate 14,224 downwards.
AGGCGGCGGGCGCCCTCCGGCTCGACGTCGGACGGCACCCCAATGATGCGCAGGCCAACCAGCTCGTCGGGGAACTTGCGGTCTGCAGCGAGCACTTCCGCCAATGGTGGGCCGGTCATCGGGTGGCCAGCCGTTCCGCGGGCACCGTGCGCCTCCACCACCCCGAGGTAGGTGATCTTGAACTGGACTTCGAAAACATGGTGCTTCCGGACGATGCCGATCAAACGGTGCGCATCTATTCGGCCAGGCCCGGCTCGCCGTCGGCGGATGCACTGGCGCTGCTGGGCAGCCTCAACGCGGACCCCGTGCGCCCGGGCGGCAGGAACGCGGAGGAAAACCCGACGGCGGAGGGCACTTCCAGCCCCGGCTCACCGGAGCAGGCCGGAAGCGGCATCCATCCATAGCGCCTGCTGTACCTGTGCCCAGCGCGGGGGCAGTATTTTATCCATTCGTCCATTGGGCCTGCCCGCCGCGTTTCCTAGCCTTAGGGGAGAACTTCTCCAGCCCACAAAACCAAGGATGACCTTCAACGATGAAACGCATCGCACTGCTTCGGGAACGCCAGACGCCGTCCGCTTCCACCGGAACCCACTGCCCGGCGTCGGGACTGTGGACCCCCGCCGACTCGCCGGACGAGGCACAGGCCTTCTTTGAAGGCCAGGTGTTTCCCGCATTCCGCGGGACCCCCACAGTGTGGCGCCGGAGTGCGGCGGGCCAGGCCTAATCCCAGGCCAAAATGTAAACCTTGGCAGGAATTAAACGTGTGATGCGGCGCCGGCTGGCGAACAGCCGGCGCCGCATCAGTGGTTTCCGTGGTGCTGTGCCCGTTTTACTCCCGTTCCAGGCGGAACCCGAGCTTGAGGGTGACCTGCCAGTCGGCCACCTGCCCGTTGTCGAGGTGGCCGCGGATCTCCTTGACTTCGAACCAGTCCAGGTTCCGCAGGGTCTTGGCGGCGTCGGCTATCCCGTTGCGGACGGCCGCGTCGACGCCTTCCGTTGAGGTTCCGACAATTTCAGAAATGCTGTAGGTGTTGTTAGACATCTCGCTCCTCATGGTCGCCATCGATACCCGGCTGCGGGCCGTTCCTGCAGAGTATCGGACGGGGCGCCCCGGGACTAGGCTTCCAGCACGTAGCTTCTGAGGTCGTCGAGCGTCTGCTGCATGTGGGCGTCCATGGCATTGCGGGCCCGCTGCGGGTCGCGGGCCGCCAGGGCGTCGTAAATGTTCTGGTGGTGTCCGATGGCGTGCTCCTGGATGTCCGGGACCTTCGAGGTCTCGGTCCGGCCCTTTTCGAGAACGCGGTGCAGCGGCTCGAAGAGGACAGACACGAACACGTTCTCGGACGCGTGCAGAATCTGGTCGTGGAAGGCAAGATCGGCGTCGACAAAACTCGCCACATCGTTGGCCTCGTGCGCCTTTCGCATGTCCGCAACGCACTGCCGCAGGCCATCCAGCTCGGCGTCGGTGATACGCTGGGCGGCCAGCTCGCAAGCTCCGGTTTCGAGCATCCGCCGCAGTTCAATGAGCTGGACCGCGGCGGCTGCGCCGTCCTGCCCCTCCGAAGCTGCCCGCAGCACTGCCTCGAGCGATGACCAGCGGTTCAGCGGATTCACGAACGTGCCGCGGCCGCGCTCCACGCTCAGGATGCGCTGTGCCTCGAGGGTTTTCATTGCTTCCCGCACAGTCATGCGGCTGACGTCATGCCGTGCGCTGAGTTCCAGTTCCCCAGGCACGCTGCTGCCGGGGGGAAATTCGCCGGAGATGATGCGGTCAAGGAGTTCGTCGGCGACGACGCCCACCAATGATTTGCGTGCCATTTCTTCCGTTCAGCGTGAGCGGCCTTTACAGCCGGTGGTGTCTCAAAAGTGTACTTGCGCACGGGCTGTGCGTTATGCCACACTAGCATCAAACGCCAGATGTCTGACATCTGACAAGCCCTGCCAATGATTGTTCCGACACAACGGAGTGCACAGTGCCCCTCGAATCCGACGTTCTGGCCGCCTTCCCCGCCGAACTCCAGATCCCTGCCCGGCAGGTCGCCGACGCCGTGGCGGCCACCGCAGCCACCTCACCGCGCGTCCTCGTGGTGCTCGACGACGACCCCACGGGAACGCAGTCCGTGGCCGACCTTCCGGTGCTCACCCGCTGGGAAATCGAGGACTTCCAGTGGGCTCTCCATCAGGGTAAGCCCGCTGTATACGTGCTGACCAACACCCGCAGCCTCGACCCGGAAGAGGCCGCCGCCCGCAACGAAGAAGTGGTCCGCAACGCCCTGGCCGCGGCCCGCGACGGGGAGGGGGAGGTGCGCCTGGGCTTCGTGAGCCGCAGCGATTCGACCCTGCGGGGACACTTCCCCCTGGAGCCCGACGTCATTGCCGCCACCGTGGCGGCCGAAAGCGGCGAGGCCACTGACGGCGTCGTGATGGTCCCCGCATTCCCCGACGCCGGCCGCGTCACCATCGGCGGCGTGCACTACACCCGCGGACCGGAGGCCGGCGGGCTGACCCCCGTGGCCGAGACGGAATTCGCCAAGGATGCCACCTTCGGCTTCGCCAACTCCGAGATGGCGAAGTACGTGGAAGAGAAGTCGCAGGGACGCTTCGCCGCTGACTCTGTCATTGTGCTGGACCTGAACATCATCCGCGCCGGTTCCGCCACGGGGCAGGCTGAGGTTTCGGCCAAGGCGATCGCCGACGCGATCGAACCGGCCACGGCGTCCACTCCCATCGTGGTGGACATCGTGACCGAAAACGACATGCGCGCCCTCGCCCTGGGACTGGAAGAGGCCGAGCGGCGCGGTAAGAAGCTGCTATACCGGGTTGGCCCGCCGTTCATGCGCGCCAGGATCGGCCAGGACATCAGGCCTGAGCTCAGCGGCGAGGAAGCCTACGCGGGCAACACTCCGTCCGAAGCCGGCGGCCTCATTGTCGTCGGCTCCCACGTGGGCGTCACCACCCGGCAGCTCAAGGTGCTCACGGACCGGCACAGCAGTGCGCGCATTGTGGAGATCGACGTCGAAAAGCTCCTCACCGAGGACGCACCCGCCTACCTCGACCAGACCGTGGGCACGGTCGTGGAAGCGCTGCGCAACGGCGACGTCATCGTCCACACGAGCCGCCTGCTCATCAAGACCGATGACCCGGCCGAAAGCCTGCGGATTGCCCGCACCGTGTCGGCCGCGGTCGTCGCCGTGGTGAACCGGACACTGAAGACCTTTCCGCCGCGGTTCGTCATCGCCAAGGGCGGCATCACGTCCTCCGATGTTGCGGCGCACGGGCTGGAGATCCGGCGCGCAATTGTCCGGGGACCAATGCTGCCCGGCATCGTGAGCCTGTGGGAGCCGGTTGACGGCCCGGCCAAGGGGATTCCGTACACCGTTTTCGCCGGCAACGTGGGCGATGACGAGTCGCTCGCCCAGGTCACCAGCAAACTCAGCACCACCTTCTAAGGAAGAAATAACATGACCTCGAATTACAAAGTCACCGTCCTCGGCCTGGGGGCCATGGGCCTGCCCATGGCCTCCCGCCTCGCCAGCCAGCTGACTGTCCACGGGTTCGACATTGCCGAGCCGCGCCTGCGCCTCGCCGAAGAAGCCGGGGTGAAGACCTTCGCCTCGGCGCGTGACGCCGCCCAGGACACCGACGCGCTGCTGCTCGCCGTGCGCAACAGCGAACAGCTCGACGACGTCCTGTTCGGCGGGAACGGCGTGGCCACGGTACTGAAGCCGGGCGCCGTCGTCATCCTGACCAGCACCGTGGGCACAGAGGCCATCCCGTCCACCGTGGCGCGTCTGGCCGAGTACGGCGTCGGGCTCGTCGACGCCCCGCTGTCGGGAGGCCCGAAGCGCGCCGGCGAAGGCGACCTGCTGATCGTCGTCGGAGCCGAGCCGGCAGCGCTCGAGTCGGCGCGGCCGGTACTCGAACTGCTCGCCTCCACGCTGACCGTCGTCGGTGACAAGCCCGGTGACGGGCAGGCGCTGAAGACCGTCAACCAGCTGCTGTGCGGCATCCACATCGCGGCGGCCGCCGAGGCCATGGCGCTGGCCGACGCCCTCGGCCTGGACCAGGCCAAGACCCTGGCCGCCCTCGAGGCCGGTGCCGCAGGCTCCTTCATGCTGTCCAACCGCGGCCCGCGCATCCTCGAAGCCTATTCCGAGGAGGGCGCCGAGGTCCTCAGCCGACTGGACATCTTCGTCAAGGACATGGGCATCGTCGGGAAGGCCACCCGCAGCGCGGGCCTGGCCACTCCGGTTGCCGCCGCAGCGGAGCAGCTGTACCTGCTGGGCCAGGCCCACGGGCTGGCCGCCGCTGACGATTCCGCCGTCATCAAGGTGGTTGCCCCCACCAAGCGCACCGGCGGGGAAGGCTGATGCGGGCGCAACTCGACGAGCTGGTAATCGGTGCCCTCAAGCAGGGCTCGGCCGTGCCGGCGTTCACGTGTTACGACTTCACCACGGCCCTGGCGGTGGTGGGCGCCGCGGAGGAAGCGCAGCGCGGCGTCATCCTGCTCGTGGCACCCAAGACCGCGGCCACGGCCAACGGACTGCGGCTCATCTCAGCTCTCAGGGGCCTGGCCGACGCCGCCTCGGTACCCGTCGCCGTGCAGCTCGACCATGCCTCCGATATTGACGTCATCACGGCCGCTGTGTCGGCCGGGGCAGACTCCGTCCTGGCGGACGGCTCGGCACTGCCCTACGAAGAGAACATCGCCCTGGTGTCTGCGGTGCGCTCCGCCCTTGAGGCCGAGGGGCACGGCGGCGTGGTTCTGGAGGCCGAGCTCGGCGGCCTGGCCGGCGACGAGGACAGGGCCTTTGGCGGAGAAGGGGATGCCGCCGGCAACGAGGTTGCAGGCCTCACCGACTCCGCCCAGGTGGAGGATTTCGTGGCGCGGACTGGCGCGCAGCTGCTCGCGGTGGCCGTGGGCAACGTGCACGGAAAGTACAAGGGTGAGCCCCGGCTCCGCTGGGACGTCCTGCAGGATATTGCCGTGCGGACCCACATTCCGCTGGTGCTTCACGGCGCGTCCGGCATTCCCGCGGAGGAGCTGGCCAAGGCCCCAGCCATGAACGTGGGCAAGGTCAACTTCAACACCGAACTGCGAACCGGTGTCCTGGCCACACTCGAGGAACAGCTTCCCGCGCACCGTGCCGACGGCGAAAACCTGCAGGGGCTCCTGGCCCGGTGGAACACGGCCGCGAAGGACTTCAGTGCGGGCACCCTGGCGATCCTCAGCCGCTGACCCGGCGGTGGTCCAAGGGTTCCCGCCGTCGGTCCGGAGTTTTTGTCCACGTATCGTGACTTCGGGGGCCCTTAGAGGCCAATAAGTGGACAAAAACTCCATGCCCCGCACGTGTTGTTGGCGCACAATGGAAAGCACAACGACGTAAGCGAGTTCCAGTGGTGGGGGCGCCATGAAGAATTCCACGGAGCCGGGGGCGGGAGCGGACGTGGCCGTGCCCGTCCGGGACCTGGCCATCGATCTCGCACGCTTTGTGTGCCTCGCCCTCGTGGTGGTGGGGCACTGCATGATGACCAGCCCCGTGCTGCACCCCGACGGCACCGTCACCACCGAAAACACGCTGGCCGAGCAGGACTGGTTCGAGCCCGTGATCTGGGTCTTCATGGTGATGCCGCTGTTCTTCGTGGCCGGCGGCATCACCGGTGCCCAGTCCTGGCGGCGCATGCAGGCGCGTGGCGGCAGCGGCTTCGAGTTCGTCCAGTCCCGGCTGCTGCGCCTGGTCCGTCCGGCGGCAGCCCTGCTGGCCGTAATGTTCGTCGGACTGTGGGGCGCGCTGCTGGCCGGGGTTGATCCGCAGGTGGTGCAGCTGCTGGCCAGCGGGGCCGGCATGCCGCTGTGGTTCCTCGCGGCCTACCTTGCGGCCCAGCTGAACATTCCGTTCCTGGTCCGGCTGCACCGGCGTGCCCCCTGGCTGACGCTCCTGGGGCTGGTGGCGCTGGTGGTGGCGGTGGACTGCTTCCGCGGCGCCTTCCCGACGTTCGCCTACATCAACATGGTGTTTGTGTGGTGCGCCGTGCAGCAGCTCGGGTTCTTTATGGCGGACGGCCTGTTTGACCGGTGGAGCAGGTCGCAGCTGCTGGGGCTGGTGGCGGCCAGCAACCTGCTGATGCTCGTCCTGGTGATGCTGGGCCTGTACCGGGACAACATGCTGGTGAACCTGAATCCGCCCAACCTCAGCCTCTTCCTGCTGGGCGTCTGGCAGGCGGCGGTGCTGCAGCTTTCCCGGCCCCTGCTGACGGCGGTCGCGGCCGTGCGCTGGATCCGGGCGGTGGTGGCCGTCGCCGGCCGCCGCGCCATGACGGTCTATCTCTGGCACTTGCCGCTGCTGGCAGCGATGACCGGGCTGCTGCTCCTGACAGACTTCCCCCAACCCGCCTCCGGCACAGCCGGGTGGTGGTGGTCGCGCCCGCTTGTTTTCCTCGGGGTGGCCATCCTCCTGCTGCCGGCAGTGCTTGTGTTCGGGCGGCTTGAGGAACGGCCGACGCCGGCCATGCACTCACGGGGCCGGGCACCGGGCGCTGTGGTGACCGCCGTCGTCGTCGTTTTTGTTCCGGTGGCGGACGCCGCCGTCAACGGCCTGACGCTGGGACTTCTCGGCGGCGGCGCCGCCTGTTTTGCCCTGGCCGTGCTGTTGCTGGGGCGTGTTCCCGCGCGCGGCAGCCGGCCATTGCCAGCACAGCCATTAAGTGCCAATGTCGAACCATGACGGAGAACACGGCAGCCACCGAGGACCATTTCACCCCGGACGTCACCACGTTCCGGAACGATGCGCTCCACCGCTACGAACTGCACGTGGGCGGGAAGCTGGCGGTGGAGGTCAAGTTCATGGACAAGCCCGGGCACGTGGATTTTATCCACACGGAGACGGCCGAGCAGTTCCAGGGCCACGGCCTGGCCAAAGTGCTCATCCACTTTGCCCTCGATGATGTTGTGGCCTCGGGGAAACGGATCATTCCGCATTGCCCGTTTACCGCCCGCTACCTGCGCAAACACGAGGTGTACACGCAGTGCATCGACTGGCCTGAGGCGGCCGCCCCCAAACTGATGGGCACTTGACGGCGCTTCCGGCACGGCGCGGCTGACCTGCGGAAACTTGTGGCCGCTGGGACAATTCCGTACGATCGGGCTGGGCTAAGCAGTTGGCCTTCGGACTCTCTTTTTTGTGGGGAACCCTTGAATCAGAAACTGCGTGCGCCGGTGCGGATGGAGTATCCCCGGCGCGTCACCACGGGCATCCTCGGAACAGCCTCTTTGCCCATATTGTTCAAGTTGCTCAAGGCAGGGACGGCGGGATGACCGACGAGGCCGTGACAGACAGCGCCGTGACTGTTGGCGCCATGACGGACGAGGAACTGTGCCGCCTCCTGGACGGGTCGCTGAACGTGGCCGTGAACCCGGCGGCAACCCTCGCGGCGATGCCGGATGGGCCGTTGGTGCGCCTGGCGGACGGGCTGTTCCGGCATCTGGACACGCCCAGCCCTGCGTTCGGCGCCCGCTTCTGGTTCCTTCAGGTCACCGACGAACTCCGGCGCCGCCGCCTGGATGATCCAGGACGGGCGGGACAGCCGGCGCAGGAAACGCAGCCCGGTGCCGACCCCCTGGCCACCGGGGTCACCGCCGGGTAAGCACGGCGGCTTGACTGGCCGTTCGCGTACCTGGCGATTTGCCTACTTGCCGTTCGTGCCGGGCGGGGGATTACGACGGCGGGGGCTGCTTTGCGCGGTTCCGTTGCCATTGCGCTGCATGCCAGAACAGCAGGCCGAGCAGTCCTGCGATCCCGGCGAAAAGGATTTGCGGCGCGAACGTGATCCACATGTAGCTCACGGGCATGATCTGTGGCTCGGTGCCCGCGTTCAGCGCTTCCTGCGCAAGCGTGAAGACCCCGAACGGCGACACCAGCAGGACCGCCACGATTACCCACAGCGCCGCGACGAAAGGGTTTACGGCCAGGCGGCTCCGCTGCCCGTAGTCGGCTTCCGCATAGGCCGCGGCACCTTGCTGCTCCGGCAGACCGCGCTGCTCCGGCGCGGCGCCCGGCTGCCCAAAGCCTGATTGCCCGGAACCCGCTTGCCCGTAACCCTTTTGCGCAAAACCACCTGGCGGCGCCACGCGGCCGTAGCCCGTGGTGTTTCCCTGCGAATCGACTTCCCGAAAATTCAACGGATCATGTTCATTGCCGGACATGTCCCCCTGCTTCCTGGTGCGGCCGACGCGCCATGCCTGAAGGCGTGCCGGGCCTGGACTGGCTGGGCCAGAAATGACTGTGCCAGAACTCTACCCCCGCTGCCTGCTGCTGTCGCGGGCGGACATTATGTGGTGTCCGGGGTCCTCAGGAAAGTCAATGACCAAGAGTGACATCGTAGAAACGCCTGAATTCCGCAGGCTTCCGGAATTAGGGCATAAAAGTTTGACTAAAAGGCGCACCTAAGTAAGGCTTGCCTTGCTTGGTGCCAGTGGCTGGTGCCGGTCTCACATCACGCCGACCAAAAGGACGACCCTATGACGCTGCTGCCCGACGTGGACGAACCACGCGTGGACTACGACGACGGACCTGGAACCTGCGCCGCCAACCCAGCCAGCCGGGATGCCTCCGGCCTGGACTTCGGGTCCGGCGTGGAACTGGCCCTCGCCGCCAGCAACCAGCTGTTCAACACCCGCAACGCCCCGCGCTATGTGGCCCAGGTGCTGCAGGGCGTCAACGCCGTGGCCACCAAGCTCGAGCGCACCTCGCAGCCGTTCACCGGGGTCAGCCCGGCCGAGATGAAGCGCCGCGTGGCGGCAGTGGACCTCGAACGCCCTCTGCCGGATACTGCTGCCGCGCTGGAGGAACTGCAGCACACCTACCTGCGCGACGCGGTGTACTTCCATGACGCCAAGTACGCCGCCCACCTGAACTGCCCGGTGGTCATTCCCGCGCTCGTGGGGGAAGCGGTGCTCTCGGCCGTCAATTCATCGATGGACACCTGGGACCAGAGTGCAGGCGCCACCATGATCGAGCGCCGCCTCATCGACTGGACCGGCGCCCGGCTTGGGCTGGGAAACCAGGCCGACGGCGTGTTCACGTCCGGCGGCAGCCAGTCCAACCTGCAGGCGCTGCTCGTCGCCCGCAACCACGCGGTGGCCCGCCTCCGGCAGGAGCCGGGGAACGAGGGGCTGCGCCTGCCGCTGCTGCTGGAGAAGCTGCGGATCTTCACCTCGGCGGACAGCCACTTCAGCATCCAAAAGTCGGCCTCGATGCTGGGGCTGGGCTTCGACGCCGTGGTGTCCGTTGCCTGCGCCGCGGACCACCGGATGGACCCGGCTGCCCTGGCGGGCGGGCTGGCCACGGCCGTCAGCGAGGGCCTGGTTCCCATGGCGGTGGTAGGCACGGCCGGGACTACGGACTTCGGCGCCGTGGATCCGCTGGCCGACCTGGCCGCCCTGGCCGGAGCATACGGTGCCTGGTTCCACGTCGATGCGGCTTACGGCGGCGGGCTCATGGTTTCCAACCGCCACCGCCACCTCCTGGACGGCATCCGGCTCGCGGACTCCGTCACCGTTGATTTCCACAAAACCTTCTTCCAGCCCGTCAGCTCCAGCGCGCTGCTGGTGCGCGAGGGCGCAATGCTGCGCCACGTCACCTACTACGCCGACTACCTGAACCCGGAAACCGCGGCGCTCGCCGAGATCCCCAACCAGGTGGACAAGAGCATCCAGACCACACGCCGGTTCGATGCCCTCAAGCTGTGGCTGACGCTCAGGATCATGGGCGCCGGCGCCGTGGGCGCGCTGCTCGATGAGGCGATCGACCTCGCAGCCCGGGTGGGCACCGTACTTGCCGCGGACAACGACTTCGAGCTCGCGGCCGAGCCCCAACTGAGCACACTAGTGTTCCGGTACCGGCCGGTTTTGGCCGATGGCGCACGGCTCTCCGAGGACGCGGCCGATGAGCTGAACCCGGCCATCCGCGCTGCCGTGTTCGCGTCCGGCCAGGCCGTCGTGGCGGGCACCAAGGTGTCCGGCCGGCACTACCTGAAGTTCACGCTGCTCAACGCAGAGGCAACGCTTGAAGACATCCTCGAGATTGTCAGCCTCCTTCGAACCTCCGGCGAAACCCTGCTCGCCGGTGCCGCTGCCGGTCACACAGCACGGACGGAAGCACACGCATGAGCACCACCAAAGCCAGCACCCCGAACTTGAGCACCTCATACAACGGCCGCGTGTACGACTTTGCCGGCATCGGCGTCGGGCCTTTCAACCTTGGCCTCGCCGCGCTGAGCGAACCGATCGAAGGGCTGGAGGGCGTGTTCCTGGAGCGCCGCGAGTCCTTCGACTGGCACCCCGGCATGATGCTGGAGCCCGCGCACCTGCAGGTCCCGTTCATGGCGGACCTCGTGACCCTGGCGGATCCGGCCTCGCCGTATTCATTCCTGAATTTCCTCAAGCAGACCGGGCGGCTCTACCGCTTCTACATCCGCGAAAACTTCTATCCGCTGCGGGCCGAATACAACCAGTACTGCCAGTGGGTCGCCGGCCAGCTGCCGTCGGTCCGGTTCGGCACGGACGTCACCGAAGTAACCTACGATGGCGGCGCATACACGCTTTCGGTGAACGGCCCGGCCGGGCCTGAGGTGCTCCGTGCGCGACGGCTGGTGCTCGGCACCGGCACGGCACCCTACCTTCCGGACGCCTGCCGCGGGATTCTGGCGGCCGGCGGGACAGTCCTCCACAACGCTGACTACCTGGCCCGGAAAAGCGAGCTCCAGCAGCGGCGCAGCATCACCATCGTGGGCAGCGGGCAAAGCGCGGCGGAGATCTACTACGAACTGCTGCAGGACATCGACACCTGCGGGTACCAGCTCAACTGGGTCACCCGCTCGGGCAGATTCTTCCCGCTGGAGTACACCAAGCTCACGCTGGAAATGACATCACCTGAATACGTCGACTATTTCCACGGCCTCCCGCAGGAGCGGCGCGAGTCGCTCATCAGGAGCCAGAAGAACCTTTACAAGGGAATCAACTCGGATCTCATCGACGCGATCTACGATCTGCTGTACACCAAGAGCCTCTCCGGCATCGTGGACACCCGGCTGCTCACGCATTCGGCGGTGACCGGTGCCGCCTGGGACGCCTCTGCCGGGTCCCACACGCTGGAACTGTCGCACGGGGAGCAGGGGGCGGACTACTCGCTGGAGACGGAAGCAGTGGTCCTCGCCACCGGCTACGCCTACCGTGAGCCGGCCTTCCTGGCCGGCGTGCAGGACCGCATTGCCCGGGACCCCGCCGGCAGGTTCGCGGTGCAGCGCAACTACAGCACCGGCGTCGAGCCCGGGGAGATCTTTGTGCAGAATGCCGAACTCCACACCCACGGCTTCGTCACGCCGGACCTCGGCATGGCCGCCTACCGGAATTCGTGCATTCTCCGGGAGATCCTGGGCCGCGAGGTGTATCCGGTGGAGCGCAGCATTGCTTTCCAGGAGTTCGGTGCTCCCAGTGGGGCGTCGGCTCCTGAAGCCATGGCATCCGCCGGGGCAGCCGCAGCGGAGGTGCCCGCATGAGTTTCATGTTCCGCTGCCTCGATCCGCAGCAGGACGCGCCGCTCCTGCACGGCTGGGTCACCCGTCCGTACGCCTCGTTTTGGGGGATGCTGAACGCCACAGTCGGGGACGTCGTGGAGGAGTATGCCAGGATCCAGTCCAGCGGCCACCACCACGCACTGCTGGGGATCGGCGACGACGGTGTTCCCGCCTTCCTGATGGAGGAGTACCTGCCGGCGTCCTCGCCGCTCAACGGCGTGTATGCCGTTCAGCCCGGCGACATCGGCATGCACCTGCTGGTTGCCCCGCCACAGGGCACACCGCGCAGCGGGTACACGGCCGACGTCATGGAAGCGGTCCTGGACCGGCTCTTACAAAAACCCGGCGTGGACCGTGTGGTGGTGGAGCCGGACGCCCGCAACACCAAGATCCACGTCCTCAACGCGCGGCTGGGCTTTGAGCCCGCCGGCGAGGTGGCCCTGCCGGACAAGCAGGCCCTCCTGAGCTTTTGCACGCGGGAGTCCTTCGAGTCCGCCCGTGCAATCCGTTCGTCAACACCCAAGCACCGATCAGTCCAGGAAGCAGCACTGTGACCACCGCCGAACTTGAATCCGTCCTGACCGCAGCCAACGCGGCACCCCACCTGACGCCCGAACGCTGGGCCGTGGCCAACCGGCACCTGGTCCGCAAGGCGCTCGCGGAGTTCTCGCACGAGCGGATCCTCGTCCCGGAACCGCTCGGCAGCAATGCGTACCGGGTCCGCAGCGACGACGGCGCGGCCGAGTACCGCTTCACCGCCGGGGTCCTGCAGCTGGACCACTGGTCCGTCGATGCCGCCTCCATCACCTGCAGCCGCGACGGGGAGACCGCGCCGGTGGATGCGCTGCGGTTCATCACCGAATTTTCCGGCACCCTCGGCATCCGCCAGGAGATGCTGCCGGTTTACCTCGAGGAGATCAGCAGCACGCTCTCCAGCCATGCTTTCAAGCAGTGGATGGGCCAGCCCTCGTCCGCCGAACTGGCTGCCGGCGTGACCCGGGGAGCGGACCCCGCCGCCGACTTCCAGGCGATTGAACGCAGCATGACCGAGGGGCATCCGTGCTTCGTGGCCAACAACGGCCGGCTGGGCTTCGGCCTCGGAGACTACCGTGCCTTCGCCCCCGAAGCAGGCGCCCCGGTGCAGCTGGAATGGATCGCGGTGCACCGGAGCAAGGCGGTTTTCACCTCCAGTGCGGGGCTGGGGTACGCCGCACACTTCGAAGCCGAACTCGGGGCCGCCGCCGTGGCCGTTTTCGACGCCGAACTCGGCGCCCTTGGCCTCGACCCCGCCAAGTACTTCCTGATGCCGGTGCACCCGTGGCAGTGGGAGAACAAGCTGACGGTCACGTTCGCGGCCGAGATTGCCCAGCGGCACATCGTCCACCTCGGAACCGGGGCCGGCAGCTACCAGGCGCAGCAGTCCATCCGCACGTTCTTCAACACCACGGAACCTGACAAGGCATACGTGAAGACGGCCATGTCCGTCCTGAACATGGGGTTCATGCGCGGGCTGTCGCCGCAGTACATGAAGGCAACACCGGCCATTAACGACTGGCTCCAGGACCTGATCGCCGGTGACGCGGCCCTGCAGGGACGGGGCCTGGCCATGATCCGTGAAGTGGCGGCGATTGGCTACCACAACGGCTACTACGAGGCAGCCGCGGCGAAGGGCTCACCGTACCGCAAGATGCTGTCTGCGCTGTGGCGGGAAAGCCCGCTGCCGCTCCTGAAGGAGGGGCAGCAGCTGGCCACCATGGCCTCGCTCCTGCACGTCGACGCCGCGGGCAAACCGATGGTGTCTGCCCTGATCGAGCGGTCCGGGCTGGAACCGGGAGCGTGGCTGCGGCAGTACTTCGAGGCGTACCTCGTGCCGCTGGTGCACTGCCTGTACCGCTACGAACTGGCGTTCATGCCCCACGGCGAGAACGTGATCCTGGTCCTCGAGGACGGCGTTCCGGTCCGTGCCGTCATGAAGGACATCGCCGAGGAGATCGTGGTGATGGGGGACAGGCTCGACCTTCCCGAGGCTGTTTCCCGGATCCGGGTGGACATTCCCGACGGCGACAAGGTCCTGTCCATCTTCACCGATGTGTTCGACTGCATCTTCCGCTTCCTCGCCGCGCTCCTGGAGGAAGACGGCGTGCTCAGCGGCGGGGAGTTCTGGCACACCGCAGCCGCAGCCATCCGCGACTACCAGGCCGGGCACCCGGAACTCGCAGACCAGTTCGCCCGCCACGACCTGTTCGCGCCGGATTTCGAGCTGTCCTGCCTGAACCGGCTGCAGCTGCGGAACAACCAGCAGATGCTCGACCTGGCTGACCCGTCCGGAGGCCTGCAGAAGGCAGGCAGGCTCACGAATCCGCTGGCCAGATTCGCCTGACGCCGGCGCCACTTCACCGGCCGGGGCAGCTAGGCTGTGGGCATGACGCCGAACACCGCCAGACCCACAGCCCTCGTCACCGGCGCCACCGCGGGACTGGGCGCCGAATTTGCCCGCCAGCTGGCCGAACAGGGCAACAACCTTGTGCTCGTTGCCCGCGACACGGCGCGGCTGCAGGCCACGGCGGAGGAACTGCAGCGGCGGTACGGAACCACTGCTGAGGTGCTGACCGCAGACCCGACCGACTGTCTCTTATACACATCTCCGAGC